>JAJZZQ010000090.1 GCA_021797525.1 Thermoplasmata archaeon
GAAAATAAAATTTTTAGGAGGAGCCGAAGAGGTAGGTAGGCTCGCAATCAAAATAGAAGAGGGAAATAACAGTTTTATGGTGGACTATGGTGTGGTTCCGGAAAAACCTCCGGAATACCCCATGCCCTATGAGAAGGTGCAGAACATATTCATAACACATGCCCACCTTGATCACATTGGGGCAGTTCCAGTCTGCTACCAGAAGGATTCGCCGGTCCTGAATGCCACTGCAATGACCGCAAGCAGCATGCGCCCGCTTCTGGAGGATTCTGTTAAGATAATGAACCTTGAAGGGTATCCTGCCAGGTTCAACAAGGATGACATATCTTCACTTTTCAGTTCCATAAACACAGTAGAATATGGCAAATCTGTTGAGTTCGGAGATTTTACTGCTACACCATATTCAGCCGGGCATATCCCCGGGTCCTCCATGTGGAAATTCGACAATGCGTCCAGTACACTTGTCACCGGCGATCTGTACACATCTGACACAAATCTCCTCTATGGTGCAAAGGCAGTCAAAGCCGACACCCTGATTATGGAGAGCACCTACGCCGGAAAGAACCATGAACCCCGTGAGGAGGTAACTGCCAGGCTCAAATCAAGGATAAAGGAGGTAGTTGACAACGGAGGAAAGGTGATACTCCCATCATTTGCTCTGGGAAGGACTCAGGAGCTGACAATGATTGTATCTGACCTTGGCCTTAACGTTTCAGTGGATGGCATGGGAAACCTGATTACAGGTCTTTATCTGGATCTTCCGGGATTCCTCAAATCCAGGAACGCTTTCAGGAAGAGTGTTGGAAGAGTTCACCAGGTCAGGGGAAGAAGGATGAGAGAATCTGTCCTTGAACACAGCGATGTTGTAATCACAACATCAGGTATGCTTGACGGTGGACCTGTCCTTGGATATATCCAGGAACTTGCCTCTGATCCCAAGAGCGCCATATTCCTTTCAGGCTATCAGGTTGAAGGCACGAACGGAAGAAGCCTCCTTGAGACTGGAATAATAAATATCGCGGGAGCTCCTGTGAAACCAGAGATGCAGGTAGAGTTCTTTGATCTCTCCGCACACGCAGGACATGATGATCTTGTCAAATTTGTTAAGGAAGTAGATCCCAGCAGAGTAATACTCTGTCATGGTGAGGACCGGCCAAAGCTCCAGGAGGCACTGGACGGTTATGAAGTCATACTTCCAATGAATGGGCATGAGTTTGAGCTTAAGGAGTAAAATCCTTGCTGTTCATCTTTTTTGGACGAAGATCTAATCTTTATAAAGCCGTTATTGAACCTCTTTTTTTATCAATCAATGATTTAGAGAAATTACTTCTGCCAACGATATTAAGGAATAGTGAAATTCTTTTATTTTGAGGGGAAAGGGGAAATAATCATGTTTGACCCATGGTATATGAGATAAACAATTTCATCAACTAGCCCTTTAACTTTTAACGTATGGGCTTTTTCAAGATAGAATGAGAGAAATTCTTGAACATTTATTGAACCTCAGGGTAAATTTTCATATTGGAAAGTCATTCCCATGGGATGCCGGAAATACTCTCATTTGAACATGCACACATGGAATATTCTACAAAACGTGCAAAACTTGTTTCAGTGGGAGATGTTTCCTTCAAAGTAAACCAGAATGAATTTGTCACACTCATTGGTCCATCAGGGTGCGGGAAATCCACCCTTATAAACATGGTACTTGGCCTTGTTAAACCAAGTTCAGGATCCGTGCTGATTTCAGGAAAACCTGTTGAGCAGCATACCAGCAGAATTGGTGTCGTTTTTCAGAATGCTGCACTGTTCCCATGGCTTGATATACAGCACAATGTAGAGGTTGTTCTTGAGCCCCTTATTCGGGACAAACAGGAAAGAACAGCAACGGCACTGAAATTCATGAAAATGGTTGGAATAGACGGATTCGAAAGGGCTTATCCTAAAGAGCTTTCTGGCGGAATGAAGCAGAGAGTCTCCATTGCGCGTGCTCTCGCAACTTCACCTGATCTTCTGATCCTTGACGAACCGTTTGTTGGGCTTGATGTATTCTCTGCTCAGGCATTAAGAGAGGAACTTCTTGATCTATGGGAATCCCCGGAGACCCCGCCTCATACCGTCCTTATGGTCACACACAATGTTGATGAAGCTGTTCAGCTGAGTGATCGGCTCATAATCCTAAGCAGAAGGCCGAGCCATGTTGTTGCCGAGATGAAAATTGATCTCGAAAGGCCACGGAACACCAGGGAAACAGAGTTTTACCAGAAGGTGGATGAAGTGGTAAGTGTAATGTCTCCATGAATATGTACCTGCCGAGCCTATTTTATTAAGCTGAACGATTGCAGTGCTATTATAAAGAACTGAATTGCTACACCAGCCACAAGTAGCCCGAATATTCTGGTGAGTGCTTTCATCACTTTGTCTCCAAGGACACGAAGTATTTTTGATGAGAATATGAAGAATATGTAGATGATAAGCATAAGTATTATCACAGAGGCAATTGTGAATATGTCATCATATATGGACCCCTTCATGAGTATTATGACAAGTGAAATTGCCCCGGGACCAGCAATGAAAGGTGTGGCAAATGGGACTATGCCCATATCATAATCGATCTTCCCTCCCATCGACTTTGGCCTGTCTCCTTCCCTTACCATCTCTATACCCATTATCAGAAGGATAAGCCCTCCAGCAATCTCAAGTGCCTCAATTGAAATTCCGAAGTAGTACAGTATATAGGAGCCGAGAATGGCGAACATTATCAGTATCATTCCACCATATAGAGTTGCATCCCTTGTTACAGTCCTTCGGCTCTTCTGATCCATCGAGCCTGTCATTGCGATGAACAAGACCAGACTGCCAAATGGATCAATAACGACGAAAAGCCTGACAAAAATGCCAAGAAAATCCAGTCCAAGGGATGTCAATGCCCCCGTAATATTGATAGAATATTAAAATTCGATGGAAATTAAAAATTTCCTCCAAGATGGGCTACTCTGAGAGCCTTGCCCCCAGTGCAAGAGATTTCAATTTTTTTACCGCTATAGACCTGGGTACACTTCCGAGGCCGGAGAATGTTTCAAAGCCGCAGTCCGTTCCCCCCATGACCCTCTCTGGGCCTAGTTCATCTATATCGGCAAGATTCCTCAACTTCAGGTAGACAGTTTCAGGTGTCTCAACAAAGGGGGATTTAACATCTATTACTCCTGCTGCAATCTTCATATGCTTTGGCCAGCCATGTTCCCGTGTGTATTTTTTTATGATCAGTGGATCTCCAGCATGCCTGGCGTTTGCCATCTCTCCCACAATTGTTCCGGCCTTCAGTTTTAGAATTTCCGGCAAGACCATTGAATAGTCCGGATCCGTCAGATGAGATGAGGGATAATTTCCGTAACAGTAATGGACCCTGATTCTTTCCTGGGGAAGCCCTGCAATGGCCTCATTTATTGCCTGTACATGCAGAGGCAAAACCTTTGCAAAGTCTCTGGCCCAGTCGACGCCCAGGCTTCTGGCCATGGCCAGATCGGGGGCGTCTATCTGGAGATCGGCACCTTCGACTGAAAGAATTGCACGATATTCCTTTGCAAGCTGTTTAGAAAGGTCGAAAAGGAATTCTTCATGATTATGATAGGCTTTTCCAGGGGGATAGAACACAGTTATTACTCCTGGTGAGGGTGCAGGGATGAATATTTTTGATGCCCCCTTCTTCTTTGCAATTCCCACTGAGTTTTCTGTCTCACCTCTTGCCAGCTTCTCTCCGGTGTAGACCAGTGGGCTTTCAATCTCCGCTAGATCAAATGCCTTAGCCTCAGAGATGACTTTTGCCATTGCCGGATTCGCCTCCGTTAGCTCCCTGTAAAAATCCTGAGAAAATTCCTGAGAGGATTTCCTTGAAGAGGAGAACCCTGAAAATCTGTTTGGAATATATGTTGTGTAGCCTGATTTTCGAACCTCTCCATTGCTGATCCAGTCAAGTCCGAATTCCAATGAATCAGGATGCAGCTGGTCATCCATTGCAAACTCCTCACCTCTGTTTATAGCATCAATGTGAGATTCATCAATTTCCCCTGTCTTCGTTTTCCTGAGAAGTTCTTCTATTTCCGGTGTTCTGAAATAACTACCGGTCATTGTTGTCTTGAACATGAATAATGATTGAGCGGTATGATAAAAATGGTTATAGATATACTATTATTCTGGGTAATAGTATCTTTCCCAAGGCTTCAAAATTTTATTATCAAAAGGATGATCAGGTACATGTGAAAATACTGATAATGGGGGCTGATGGATATATCGGCTGGCCACTTTTGCTGAGGGAATCCTTAAAGGGGCATGAAGTTGCTGCCCTTGACAATTATTTTACAAGAAGGAGAGTTAAAGAAGTGGGCTCAGATTCTGTTTCACCCATCCTTTCTCTGTCTGCAAGGTTAAAGAAACTTTCATCCATAACCGGGATGGAATATCCGTTATACAGGGGGAATGCCAGCAATCCTTCCTTTCTGCTGAATTCTGTAAAGGAATTCAGGCCCGATGCGATTGTGCATCTTGCTGAGCAGAGGTCTGCTCCATATTCTATGCTTGGGCTGAAACAGGCTTCTGCAACAATGAGCAACAACATCATCAGCACAATAAATCTCATATATGCGGTTAAGGAATATGTCCCGGATGCCCACATACTCAAGCTTGGTACCATGGGGGAATACGGAACTCCAAACATTGACATTCCAGAGGGGTTCTTTGATGTCAGTTACAATGGGAGAAAAGATTTCCTCCCATTCCCGAAGCAGGCTGGCTCATGGTATCACTGGACAAAAGTTCATGATTCAAATAACCTGATGTTTGCCAACAGACTCTGGAAAACCAGAATTACAGATGTTATGCAGGGCGTTGTTTATGGAACAAGGACCAGAGAGATCACTGAAACCGGCCTTTTTACAAGATTCGACATAGATGAAGTATGGGGGACAGCCCTGAACCGTTTCTGTGCACAGGCTGTAGCAGGCCTTCCCATAACTCCATACGGCAAGGGTGGCCAGACCAGAGGATTCCTTTCTCTGGAGGACAGCATTAACTGCCTGGATATTGCACTGCACAAACCCCCCTCAACTGGTGAATACAGAGTTTTCAACCAGTTTGACGAGCACTACAGTGTAAGATATCTCGCTGATACCGTGAAGAAGGTCTATGAATCAAAAACTAACAGGGAAGCGGAAATAGTGAATGTTGAAAACCCCAGACTTGAGCTGGAGGAACATTACTATAACCCGGAACATAAGAAACTCAAAGACCTTGGATACGTCCCTTCTGGAACTCTTGAGGACGAACTCAAGGTGATACTTGATGATCTTGAAGTATGGAAGGAAAGGATTCTCTCACTCAGGAAAGTAATAACCCCTAAAACTTTCTGGAGCAGAAGCCAGGTCAACATCCTCTGAGTTCTGACTCCTCAAGGGATCTCCTTAGCACATCTACATATCTTTTGGCTCTGCCAACACTTAACCATTTTTCTCTTTGTACAATTCTTGCTGTAACTTCATTTCCGTTCTGAATGGACATGTTTATTGCCGGTGTAAGCTCTCCACCTGTTTTTGCTGTTTCCTTTAGATTCTCCATCACATCTGAGTTGAGAAAATATAGTGCACAGAGGCCGTATTCTGATCTTGGATTGGCTGGTTTCTCATCTACCGCCAGGATCCTTATCTCATGGCCGGACTGATCGATGAGCGGGCATCCGTAATTTTTAGGGTTGTCAACCTTCATTATATTCAGGGTACTCCTGTGCTTAAATTCCCCAGAAACGGCGGAATTTATAAATGATCCTCCATCCATCATGTACCCATCTCCAGCATTGAGTATGAAATCCTCTCCAGAGACGAAATCGCCTGCCATAAGGACTGCATTCCCATATCCATCAGCTCTGGGCTGGTAGATAATTTCCACATCAGGAAATTCACTCGCAATATACGTCTGTGTAATCATATCTTTCGGGTTTATCACACATGCAATATCCTTCACCCCGGAATTGACCATTCCAGTGATTATGCAGTCAAGGACCGGTCTCAGGACTATCCTCCCATCACGGCAATCGTAGAGCGGAAGCATTTCTTTCCTGAATTTCCCATCAAGTCCTGACCTGGTCCCGAGACCAGCCGCTGTAATAACACCCTTCATATTTTCCAATAGAGCTTTGAGTGATTATTATCTTTACATACCTGGGATCAGAGTTTTCTAAAATATCAGTCCCCAAAAATAGAATACATCAAATGTATCTTCCTCCCATGATCACTGTTTCAGTTGATGGTGGAGCCACAAAGACCATGGCAATCTGCTACGACACGAGAGGGGACATACTGGGGATGGCCGCCTCGGGACCATCAAACTTCAGGAATATAGGGGTTGAGGCAGCGGGCAGAAATGTTTCCGAAGCAGTTACTAAATCCGTTGAAAGGGCCGGCTACATATTAGATCAGGTAAACCACTCCACCTATGCACTTGCCGGTGTCGGAGACTCAGTAAGATCTACAGAAATAATAAGGAAATTTATCTCTGATCTGCATCTTGTCTCTCATTTTGATCTCTTTAATGATGGAGAGGCAGGTTATAATTGCAGGCTTCCCGGAATAGATGGCGTAATTGTTGCCGCCGGAACTGGACTGGTGGCAATTGGAAGAATGGACGGCATAATCAGACGGGTGAGCGGATGGGGCTGGCTGATTGGCGATGAGGGAAGTGCTTTCTATATAGGAAGAAGGGCGCTTCAGGAAGCAGCCTGTCTCAGTGACGGCAGGAATGTTGCCAGGAGCGTGCTCCTGGAGGAGGTTGAACGTTTCTTCGGAACAGACGAGGCCAGAGGAATAACCAACCATGTATATACGACACCAGTAGATGTAAGGAAAATAGCATCACTGGCCAGAAAGGTCTCAGATCTCTCCATGTCCGGAGACTCTGTCTGCCGGGAAATCCTGAGGGAAGCAGCTGTGCAGTCTGCCTCCTGTGCCAGGGCACTCCTGAGGGAAGGAGGATCTGCTAAAGGCGTTCCTGTAAGCGGGTATGGGGGAGTGTTCAGGTCAGGAGATCTCTACTGGGATGCCCTTATACATGATGTGAGAAGAGAATTTCCGGACATAGAACCGGTAAAACCTCTGTACGGGTATCATGCTGTCCTTGGTTCAATGTTCATGGTAATGCGCCAGAACAGAATAGAATTTGACCAGGATATATTTCTTGAGCAGTTTAATAAAATGCTGGGGACACTCTCCAGCAAGGAGAAAGAGGAGTATCTTTTCATCTGATCTATACCCATGGAGAGACCTTCAGGAACACTGAATATGAAAAGCCATATATCTTCCTCAGATTTACCTCGCATATGGCCCATGCTCAGAAGAGATTTTACGTCATGGACGATTTTGATCTCAGAGGCAAAACAGTATTTCTAAGAGTGGACATCAATTCACCCATAAGTCCGGCAGACGGGTCAATCCTTGACCATTCAAGGTTCATGTCGCATCTTGATACCATCGGGCAGCTCAGTGAATCGAAGCTTGTGATAGCAGCACACCAGAGCAGGCCAGGTAAAGATGATTTCACCTCACTTTACAGGCACTCACAGGAACTGGAGATGATCACAGGGCGAAAGGTCAGATTTATAGACTCCCTGTTTGGTCATGAAGTCACCAGGGCGGTTAGAGAAATGGCCGATGGGGATATTCTCATGCTGGAGAATACAAGATTCTACTCAGAAGAGGTAGTCATCGACCCAGAAGACATAGAAACAATGGAACACACAAATATGGTGAGGAATCTGTCCAGCCTTTTCGACTATTACATAATAGATGCATTCCCGGCCATTCACAGGGCTCAGACCAGCCTTGTCGGATTCAGAAGAATCAAGCCTAACATTGCAGGCAGGCTTATTGAAAGGGAGGTCACAATGCTTGACCGTTTCATGAAGGGGGAGAACCACCCAAAAGTTGCAATTCTTGCAGGTTCTAAAATTGAGGACAGCGTGAATGTGGCAGAGAATTTCCTTGCAAACGACACTGTGGATAAACTAATTACTGGAGGAGTGGTGGCCAATGCCTTCCTCTGGGCCAAAGGTAAGGACATTGGAAAAAGGAACCGAGATTATATCATAAAAAACAACAAGACCTATAAAGAGATTTTAGGGAAATGCAGTTCAATTCTGGAGAAATACCCCGGGCGTGTTATACTTCCGGTTGATTTCATCCTTAATCCTTCAGGCAGGGCCATCAACAGTGAAGATAAGGTGCCGGATCAGGAGATCATGGCCGATATTGGCTTTGAATCGGTAGAGCTTTTCAAAAGTGAGATCTCAAATGCTGGAGCACTATTCATGAACGGCCCTATGGGTATGTATGAAATAGATGAGTATTCCATGGGCACAAGGGAGATACTTCAGGCTGTTGCTGACAGCAGGGCACTGAAAATCGCCGGAGGAGGCCATACCCTCAGTGCTCTTGAGATGCTTGGCCTGAAGGACCGAATAGACCATGCTTCTACAGGGGGTGGAGCCCTGATAAGCTATTTATCCGGTGAGCCAATGCCAGTACTGTCTTCTCTTTATGAGAGCATGAAGATTTTTGGTGGAGTTGAAAATGGAACAGCAGGGAAAGATTAACGTATCTGAGCAGCTGGAGTATCTTAGGACCATGATATCTTCGCTGGACAATCAGATCTCTATACTGGCAAGAGGTATGGATGAAATCCAGAGGGCTTCCTCCATACTGAAAGAAGAGGGAATTGAAGGATCAGGTGACATTAAGACACTGATAGGCGCCGGAATATACGCGAGATCCTCACTGAAACTTTCCGAGAAACTCCTTGTTCCAATAGGCTCCGATCTTTACATAGAGGAAAGCCGGGATAGGACACTTATCAGACTGCAGAAGAATCTTGAAGAGGTGAGCGGATCTCTAAAAACTGCACAGGAGAGAAGGGATGACCTGGCAATGAGGTATGACTCGCTTGTCACATTGATGCAGCAGAGCCCTCAACAGAGCAAATAGTGCCATAAAATGTTTGAATCCCTGAAGAAACTGTTCAGAAAAACCTCCGAGGAGGCCTCAACTGGAACGCTGAGGAGAGATGAACTCCCTTCCCGCGTCAGGGAAATGCTCCTTGAGAATGATGTTGCTTTTGACGTTGCAGAGGACATTTCAGAGAATTTTTCCAGATATCTGCAGAAGGTTAAGCGCAGAACGCCGGCGGAAGAGGTTAAGGAAGCCCTCAGATCGGCAATGAAGGATATACTTGACAGAAATAATTCCGACATTGATATTCTCAATACCGGCAAGAAACCATATGTAATACTTCTTATAGGAATAAATGGAACAGGCAAAACGACAACAGTTGCAAAACTGGCATATTTTCTGAAGGAAAATGGAAAGAGATTGGTTGTTGCTGCTTCAGATACATTCAGGGCAGGGGCCATAGAGCAGCTTTCTGTTCTTTGTGAAAATATAGGCGTACCCCTCATCAAGCATACCGCAGGCAGCGATCCTGCTTCTGTGGCTTTTGATGCAATAGAGCATGCTAACGCAAGGAAGTTGGACTATGTTCTTATTGACTCTGCAGGAAGGATGCAGACCAACAAAAACCTTCTCGATGAGATGAAGAAAATGAAGAGGGTTGCTAAGCCAGATCTGACCATACTAATTCTCGATTCAATGGTAGGTCAGGATGCCGTATTCCAGGCAGAGACATTTCTTAAGGAAGTTAACTTTGACGGAGTCATACTTACGAAACTGGATACAGATGCAAAGGGCGGAGCCATAATCAGCATCGCCAGCCTCCTGAAGAAACCTGTACTCTATGTTGGAATAGGACAGGAAAAAGGCGATTTAAAAAAATTCGATACAGGTTACTTCCTGGACAGGATCTTTGGATAATGCCTTATTGATCAGATACCTCTGAATCCACCACATTAGGGTTGCCCCTGTCATCTGGTGTTTCGTTTGATAGATCAACCGGTTTGACGTTTCCTTTAACACCCACTCTTGTGTTCAGCTGTTCAAGGTTTTTTGCCACCATAACTGAAAACTTCTTTACCTGTGCCCTAAGATCGTCATCCCTCCCCGTATTTAGTATCTCTTTCTGTACAGTCTGAGGTATTTTTTCTGATTTCTCTTCCCTTTTTTCTGGAGGCATGGCATCCGTTTGTGGCTCCTGTACCCTGGCTTCCGAAGATGGAGCCCTCATAACTTTAAGAAAAGAATATATGGAGATCAGGAGAGCCACTATTGCCAGAACAAGTGAAACTATGGATATATCCGACATTTGCCATACAATATTATGCTTCCTATTAGTCTTTATGTAGCTTTACCAATGGATCTGATAGGCTCATAATTTCATTTTTTCTTACCGGATCTGATAGCCCTTCCTACTCTTCTGTAAGGAAACATTACCAGTAAAACGATCACTGCAAGTACTGAAAACAGGCCTTCGTATGCACCGTGAGGGACCTCGTTTGAATATTTCCATCCCCCATAGAGCCTCATGATGTTCAGCTTTATCAGGCCCAGCCATGGTATCTGGCCGTATGCAACTGCGAACACTCTTGACTGGTTGACAGGGCCGCTGTCAATTCCAATGCTCTGATCAGAAAGCGCCCAGGCGTTGAATGTTTTGTTATAATACACAGGGTCATTGATGAAAGCAAAATTGTGGTCCCCCATTGTTATAAATCCGGATTCATTTATGTACTGTTTTATATAAACAATAAAATTTCTTCCTGAAAAGCCAACATCATGGATGAGTATATATGAATTGGTAACGGTCATCCATGGTGCATTTCCTTCACCGGGGACATAAGCAGTTCCGTTTTTCCACTCAAGGTAAAGTATTGCCCTATGTATTACTGTAAGCCCATAGGTACTCCTGTAAAGAATTACATTCCCATATTCTCCATAGGTGGAGAAGTTTGATTCCCTCCCCTGCACATATGTGACAACATTTTTGACAGGATCTGATACCTTCTTAACAAATACAATATCGCCTGTGTTTATGACACCAGGCTGCCAGTTGCTCGAATGCTCCATGCTTTCCGATTCCACTACAGAAAGAGGAGGAAAAATGCCGCCGTATAATGTCAAGCCTGCAAATGCCACAATTATAATCATGACTGCAATTATTTCAATATGACGGGATTTCAAGCACCTGGTGATTACTGCAATGGATTTATCGGTTTCGTGAAATGCCCGGTGCTATCTGCCAGGATCAACAGTGATATCAGTCTCTTTTGTTCACTTAAGGGATGCCATTATTCTGGATATGCTGTAGGCATCCAGATCTGTGACTATAAGGGGGATGTTTTCTATCTCAGCTAATTTGATCGCAAGCTCGTCTATCCTGTCCGGTTGTATATACACAACTGCAGCAGGCTTTAGTGGGTGGACCCTTATTGCTATCATGGGGCTGCGGCCCATCTTGACCTCTGTAAAAAATATAATTCTCTGGCTGGACCATCCGTAAAGCTTGCTGTATTCGGAATAGGAAAAGGAGAGTATTGCCTTTATCCCATCGACGATAGTATATCCTCTGATATACCTGTTAAGGCCAATGTTGCAGTAGTTTGTTCCATTGATCATTCGGATAACCCTCTCCAGAGAGATGTCATGATTGTAGTCACTGATGTCTATGAGGGCGTCAGAGGGCATGCCGCTGCTGTACCTCCTTATTACCTGCCCTCCCCTTTTCTGGTCAATTTCCACTAGACCGGTAACAATTTTCTTAATCGAGAGGACTCCGGGAGATTTCCTTCGTCCTGACTCATAATCGCTGATGACCGAAGGAGATATGGAGAGGTAACGGGCAAGTTCCAGCTGACTGACCTGGAACTCTTCCCTCCACTTT
>JAJZZQ010000103.1 GCA_021797525.1 Thermoplasmata archaeon
ATAACTCAGGCATTAATATGCATACATGGCAGATAACATACTCGTCATAATATCCAGTGGAGAGGAGGCAGCAGGAAAGGCAATGACCGGAATGAGGTTCGCACACAATGCTGCAAAGAACAAGTGGCTCAATGATGTCAGGATCATACTGTTTGGGCCTTCTGAGAAACTTGCCACCACAAATCAGGAATTTGCTTCCATGTTAAAGGATGCCATAAGGGACGGCATAATTCCAAACGCCTGCTCTGGTGTCGCAACAAAGGAAAACATTACAGAAAAACTCGTATCTCTGGGCCTTTCCGTAGATCCTATCGGCCCGATTGTTTCTTCCTATATAAAGAAGGGTTATGAGGTCATAACCTTCTAAGTTCGGAAAATGCCGGATCAGTGTCCGGTAATTCCCATCTTTTTTCCTGCCGCTTCAAAGGCATCAACTGTTTTTTCTATATCGCTTTCAGAGTGGACTGCGGATGGCATGAGCCTGATCCTGGCAGTGCCTCTGGGAACTGTTGGGAATACAATCGGTGAGGCGAATATGTCACTTTCCCTGTAGAGTTCTTCGCTTAGAAGAAGCGTCTTCTTCTCGTCCCCTACAATCACTGGGGTTATGGGGGTCTTTGAGTTCCCAAGGTTGAAACCAGCACTAACTAGACCCTTTTTCAATCTTTCAGCGTTGTTCCACAATTTTCTGAGAAGGGAGTCGTCCCTCTCCATAATTTCAATTGATTTCAGAACTGCAGCCGTATCCGCAGGGTTAAGGGCACTGCTGAACAGAAATGGCCTTGCCTTCCTTTTCAGCAGTTCCATAAGATCTGCGCTCCCAGCTACAAAGCCTCCCATAGAGCCAACCGCCTTTGAGAATGTGCCCATTTCAACATCTACTCTGCTGGAAATATGGAAATGGTCACAGATGCCTCTGCCGTGGTCTCCAAGCACACCTTCGCCATGTGCATCATCAACATAAGTCATGGAATCATGCTTCTCCGCAATCTCCACAATCTCATTCAGTGGCGCAATATCACCGTCCATGCTGAACACACCATCAGTTATTATCAGGCTTCTCCTGCCACTCTTCCTCTTCTCCTCCATGACTCTTTCAAGATCCTTCATATCCATGTGCCTGAATACAGCTCTTGATGCGGAGCTGAGCCTTACACCGTCGATGATGCTTGCATGGTTCAGTTCCTCACTGAAGACTATATCCTCCTTTCCTACCAGCGAGGGTATGGTTCCGGAATTCGCAAGAAGCCCTCCCTGATAGACAAGCGATGATTCCATATGCTTGAATCTGGCAACCTTCTCTTCAAGCCTGGCATGGAGATCATTTGTTCCTGCAATAGATCTTACTGCACCGGCTCCAACTCCAAATTCATCGATGGCCTCCTTTGCTGCCTTTTTCACCTCCGGATGGTTTGCCAGGCCAAGATAATTATTGCTGCACATGTTGAGCTTCATCTTTCCCTCTATCCTGATCCATGGGCCCTGAGAACTCTCAATGACCTTTATTGGAACAAATCTTCCGCCTTCCTTCAGTTCTTTAATTTCATCTTTTACCCATCCAAGAGATGTCATGTTATCAAATGTTAATGCAATAAGGGGCATATCTATTTTGGCGGTTGGCCACCCTAACCATGGATACAGAATAATCCTGTAAATGAAACACCGGATGTAGCCTGAATTCCTTAAATAACTGCTTCATATTCACCATTTCTCAGTGGCCTTATGGAAAGAATTGTCATAGCTTTTGGAGGGAATGCACTTCTAAGGAAAGGTGATGACCAGACTTTTGAAACTCAGGCAGAAAGGGCTGAACAGGCATTCCAGAAACTTGCAGAGGTGATTGAGAACAATGAGGTCGTAATATCTCATGGAAATGGTCCACAGGTGGGCTCAATACTTCTCCAGAACGAATCAGCGGTGAGGACGGTGAAACCTATGCCGCTCCATGCATGCGGGGCCATGTCTCAAGGCCTCATAGGGGAGATGCTCGCAAACGGATGGGATAGAGTAAGGTTCAAGCTCGCAATATCTAAGGAACCCTCAGTCCTTATGACAAGGTCTGTTGTCGATCAGAACGATCCCGCATTCAGTAATCCAACAAAGCCCATCGGGCCCTATTACTCAGAGATCGAATCTGCCCGGCTTCAGAAAATGAAGGGATGGAAGATGCGGGAAGAACCTGGTAAAGGCTTCAGAAGGCTTGTGCCATCCCCAATTCCTGTTGACATCGTGGAAAGGAACCAGATAATTTCACTGATCAGGGAGGGATTTCTTCCTGTTGCCTCCGGTGGGGGAGGAATACCAGTCATAAAGACACCTTCAGGGTACTCAGGTGTGGACGCAGTAATCGACAAGGATCTTGCATCTTCTCTGCTTGCAAGAATAGTGGAGGCATCAACTTTCATAATCCTGACAGATGTGGAGGGAGCCAAGAGGAACTTCGGCAAGGAAAATGAGGAATTGATTGGGCATGTAAATGCTGAAAGGCTGCAGAGAGATCTGGACAATGGTCAGTTCGCAAGTGGAAGCATGGGTCCAAAGGTAAGGGCAGCACTGGAATTTGTAAAAAAAGGCGGCAAAAAAGCTGTGATCGGTTCCCTGGATAAGGCCAGTGAAGTGGCCATGGGTAAATCTGGAACTATAATTGAAGCCGGTTCACTGTGATTCCGGCGGTTTACTGAAGGTATGATCCTCCTGAACTATCCTTCCGGATTTCCTGAACTCATCCAGAATATGTGAAAGGAATGAGGAGTCTATGTTCAGGTTAAACTGATCCTTCAGTTCATTCTCAATCTGGGTGAAAGTCATTCTGCCCTTCAGTATTCTGGAAATAAGGTTGTCAAGGTCCTCGTAAACATTCCATGGGAATATGAACCAGGCCCAGTTCTTCTCATCAATTATTTCGGAGAAGAAATCCGGTATGAATGAAGACCTGGTTATATGAAGCATGGTAACTGTTCTGATCTCTGCAGGCTTCTGCTCTTTTATGAAATCATAAGCAAGTTTCATGCTCTGGCCTGTATCGGTTATATCGTCGACTATCAGGACTTTTTTTCCCTCTATGTTAAGGTTTCCAGGATCCTTAAGAATAGCTTTCCCGCTTGCTGTAGCAGTTATTCCCCAGTGTTCTGTCTTGACAGAGATCAGATCCTTTATCCAGAGCATATCGGCCAGAACTCTAGCCGGAACGAGTCCACCTCTTGCAAGGGCTATTATCATATCAGGTCTGTAACTGTTTGAAACCTTTTCCCTGATGTTTCCGCACCATGTGTCTATCTGTTCCCATGAAACCAGTCTGGCCCTAAAATCCATGTAATATTACCTGCACCTTATCGCAGATTTCAATATAAAAAAATAGGGTTCTTCCAGCAGATTTGTAATTATTTTTGTAAACAATTTTATAGTGCGATTGCCATACTTGATCATGTCTACTATTGATTATGTATTCATATTCATAGGAATAGTCATACTCTTGATATTGCTGAGTGGATTGCACATTCTGAAGGAATGGGAAAGAGGAGCTGTTTTCACTCTAGGAAGGTTCACCCAGATGAAGGGGCCGGGTATTGTATATGTATATCCATTCATTTCAAAGCTGAATCCAATAATCTCAACAAGAATACAGGCTGTATCATTCAAGACAGAAAGCACATTCACAAAGGATAATGTTCCAATAAATGTGGATGCTGTGATGTATTTCCAGGTAATTGACCCTCAGAAATCTGTATTGAATGTTGAAAATTTCGGAGTTGCAACCAACTATTCTGCTCAGACTACATTGAGAGAGGTCCTGGGCAAATCATCCTTCGATGAAATTCTATCAGAGAGGGAAAAGATTGGAGAGGCCGCAAGGGAGATCATTGATGAGAAGACAGAGCACTGGGGTATAAAGGTCTCATCTGTTGAAATAAGGGATGTAATAGTTCCAAATGCACTTCAGGAGGCAATGTCGAGGCAGGCCTCAGCAGAGAGGGAGAGAAGATCCAGGGTAACTCTGGCTCTGGCAGAGGTTGAAGCGGCGCAGAAGATGGTTGAGGCTGCGGATCAGTATACAACCAATCCAACTGCATTCCAGCTGAGATGGCTTAACATACTATACGAAATTGGCCTGGAAGGCAAGGGGACACTTATGATGGTCCCAGTTCAGACACCTACAGCAGGCTCAGTTGAACCGATGACTGTTATGGGTCTGGATGAGGTTGCCAAAAACATTAAGGAGATGACCAGGGCTTCGCAACAGAAGCAGCAAAGCTGAAGATCTCCTCAGGAGATAAATCTTCAACCCTTTTTTCATGGAACTCCTCAGGGGAGTCCTTATAAATTGACCCGATTTTTTTCCTTCTGTGTGAGAACAATTCTTTGATAACATCCTCAACAGCCTTCAATTCTGATTCTTTGTGCTGATTCAGCGGAGTTAAGGTAATGATTGCGGAATCGACTTCAGGTATGGGGGAAAAGCAGTTCCTGGGTACTTTCCGTTCAATCCTTGCCCTGTATCTGAGCTGTGTACTTACTGAAAGCCTTGAGTAGTCTCCTGTTCCTTTGGCTGCAACCATCCTTCTTGCAAATTCAGCCTGTACCATAAGAATACATTTGCTGAAAGTGAATCTATTCAGTGAAAACAGTATAGGAGATGAGATGCTGTATGGTATGTTTCCAAAAATTGCGTCAACTGACATTCCTCCGATCTTCAGAAAATCTCCTTTGATCAGATTCAGCTTTCCACTGGAAATATCCTCACTAAATTTTTCCTCAAGGTACTGTACAAAACGATGATCCGACTCTACAGCAGTGACCCTGGCCCCAGATTGAAGAAGAAAACCTGTCAGTGATCCCTCTCCCGGACCAATTTCAAGAATTGATGTATAATCATTTATATCAAAAAGTGTGGCCTCAAACATGGCCATGTTCCTGTCCTTCAGGAACACCTGCCCGTATTTTCTGTATTTCCCAGACTCAAGCGGCCTCATCTTGCAACGAACAGTTTGTATTTCTCGTTCCTTTCCTGGAGCTCCTCAACAATCCTGTTCGCTATCATCTTCTGTGGGTGATGGACTGTCTTTATTCTTTCTGAAACTTCATCCAGTGTTGTGAATGGTTTCTTCTTTCTCTCCTCAATGACAGACCACATACTCTTGTTCCCAAAACCGGGAAGCAATTCCAGCGAATGCATCCTGGTGTTTATGGACTCTGCCTTATTGAAAAACTCCACAAAAAAAGGTTCTCTTTTTCTGACTATGGTTTCAAGTATGAATGGAAGCTCATTCATTGCGGCATTTGTCAGTTCTGAGTATGGTATTCTCCTCTTTACAGATAGCACTTTGTCTCTCTTCTGCTGATCCTTGCCTATGTAAACTCTGTCGCCTATTGCAATGACAGCGTTAGGTTTTGGGATGAGTTCAAGCAGCTTGAATTCCATTTCGCCTACGGCTAATGCAAGGGACGTTTTATGGTAACTTTTATCATTTGCCCTCCCCTGCGGCAAATAATCCAGAATATAGGCGAATTCTTCCAATTCCTGACCTCATTCAGTCTTCAGAGAAAAGGGCGATGAGATTATTTAATTCTTCCTCACTCAGAAGGACACTATAGGAGGCAAGAATACTCGTAACTTCCTCCTTGTTCTTCGGGGCTATGTCCACGAGCTTTGTTGCAACCTTCTCACTTAACTTGAATCTCTTGACAAGTTCAGACTTTATCTTCTTTGCATCGGAGCCTTTCATCTTCATAAGGTGCTCTACGTATGAAAGGTTCTCACCTTCTGTTTCTGTATATTCGCTCTTCTTTGAGAGCAAATCGTAGGCTTCAGGGATCGAGATGTACCTGGTTTTCATCAGACACCATCAATCTTCTTAAGGTGAACTGGTCCAGCGAGTATCATCTTTTCCTTTCCGCCTACTTTAACCTTAACCATATAACATGATCCCTGGGCCCGTACAACTCTACCTGTGAGTCCCTGAAACCCATGGTGAGGCATTCCTGAATGAACTGATGGCTCTATGGATATGGCAGCCAGATCTCCCTCGCTGAATCTCTTTAAGAACTCGTTAACCTTGGGCATTCCTTTTTCCGATGCCCTTTTAGTCATTTTCATCCTGGAGCCCGCTCTAGGGCCATGCGACATCTTAACCATTTATTCACCGTCTCTGTGTATCCAGATCACATCAAGATCCAGCACCTTCAGCTCTTCACCGTAAAGGCTGGATAAGCTAGGCTGTGTTCTGCCACCATCTCCGTGTATCAGTTCCTTGATATATGTACCTGCTTCTGCTTTAATTGCAAGCACAGCTTCGTTCCCCAACACACTTTCAATTTGGTAGCTCAGTACCTGTCTTTTCCTGACGAGATCCGACCTGCTACCAGTCACTCTTAATGGTGTCCTCTGATAAATATCTTTTCCAGTTAAATTTAAGGCAGAATTGCTCAGTCTTTCGCTGTCAATAGGTTCTGGTGATATAATTTTTGCCCGGTATGATTTGTTATATGCAGAGCTCTTTATGCGAATAACATCCTTTTTGTCTACAAACCTGAAGTCCGATACCGAAATCGAATCTGAACTGTTGTTTATGGTGGACTGTAGAGAGTCAAGGTCAATTTTCCTCTTTTTCGGGTCAACTGATTCTATCACGAATTCTCTCCCGTTTCCAAGCATTCTGACATCAACATCCTCTCTGCCTGAACCATGGAGATGAAACTCTTCTCCCAGAGTGAGAAGATTAAGACACTTTCCTATCTGTGTCTCCACTGAATCGTCCTCACCGGTTCTGTGTATCCATCTGGTCTGTGGTATTCCCCTTTTGAGCTTCCTGTAAATTCCAAAGATGTACAGGGGTCTGACCTGGATTTTAAAGGAGGAATAGCTGAAGTCAAAATTAATAATAATGTCTGGGGAGTCAAAAGAGACCTCCTTACCGGTCCTGTTCTGAAATGCTATTCCAAGCTTCCTGTTCAGTTCCTTCTTAAGCTTCTCAGGCTCTTTTTCCAGCATTTCCTTCAGTGAATTCTCAACATCCTCCTGTTCCGGGGTCAATGAACAGCCCACCAGAAATGTGTCGAATTCCCTTCCCCCGATCTGAGGAATAAGTGCCTCACACAGATCTTCAATCCTGTCAAGAATCCCATGGCACAGGGAGCAGTTTTCACTAATTCCACATAATATCTGATTGCTCAGGCCTCTTTCGGATAGAAGTGAGAATGAACTTTTTTCACGTTCCTCTGCACTGATAGATGGATCCTTTATTCCGGAAAGTCTGGCAAAACAATGTTTGCAAAGAATAAGCCTGTCTGTTTGCTGCATAAAAAAGAAAGGTGGTATTATCTCGGGATTATGACTTTTTCAATGCTTGGCCTTTCCTTGATGAAAACCCTTGACCCGCATTCGCATTCAATCTCTGCGGTTCCGAAGGATTTCTCAAGGGGTCTGGCACACCTTATGCACTTATACATCTGTACTTTCGGCCCCCTTAACAAGAGATGCAACAGATGTCTCCGGAAGATAAGCTCCACCTGCGAACTTGTATCCACAGTGTCTGCATCTCCAGATTCCAGTAGCAACTCTCTTTACCTTTTCCTGTTTGCATGAAGGACAGGCATATGTTGCAGATTTCTGCTTGTAAATCTCATTCCATGTCTTCCTGACAGTGACACCATATCTGGGGCCAAATCTGCCGGATGCACCTACCTTTACGGTTCTCTTGGACATCTATATCACTTGAAATATTTCTCCCTGATAGCTTTACCCAGATTGCTGGACATATTAATAGCCTTTCTAATTTCTTCAAAGGTAAATTCCCCAACATCACCTTTCTGCATTGCCCTTATATGACCGTCTTCTGTTGTACTTACTGTTATCCTGGCAGAGGAAAGCTGCTCCTCTTCCAGATCAGGATCAGCAACCAGTGTGTCACCTATTTTAACCATTGTAACCGCAACAGGGGTATTCCTTATTGGCAGCGGGAAATCCTTCCCACCTTCCCTGGAGCCTGGAACTATGGTGCTCTTCAGGGCAGCCAAGACCCCCAGTGTGCATGCATCAATCAGGTTTCCGTCAAAGTCAATGACGTCAATATCAACAAATACGATCCATACCTTCTTTGCAGGCTCGATGACAAGGCTTTCGATATCTATCATTTTGCTCTCCCTTATGCCTCTGTCAACAACTCTTGCAATTTCAATGGAGGTATCATTGGGTGGGCCTGCCTCAAAGGTTGGAAATGCCATGGGCAGAAGCTCTACATTTGTTGTAAGGACTCCCTGATTTGGTGTGTCCGGAAAAGGCTCACCTGCCTCAACCTTAATTCCAGCTACAACCTTAGTCTTTCCAAGGCATACCATGGCAGATCCTGGGGATCTGGGAACGTAGTTTGGAGTAATTGATATTTCCCTGTATTCATCAGGCTTTCTGCCATCTCCTCTTTTTCCCTCTTTCAGCCTTCTGAGAATAAAATCTCTCTTAATTTCAGAGAGTATTCCCGCTTCATCTCTTGGCATTATTCACCACTCCTTTCAAGCGCTATTGCCTTGTATTTTCCTGCAAGGGCATCTCTCTGAATCTTATGTATCTTTTTCGTTGCCTCCAGAATCATTGCTGTAGCCTTTTCGAATTCATCAACAGAAAGATCCCCATCCATCTGGAGAAGAACAACATTTCCGCTTTTAGGCAGAACAGCCATAGGGAGGTCAGCCTGCCCAAAATTATCCTCTTCCTTGGAGAGATCCAGTACCACCTGTCCATCAACTTTACCTGCAGTGCATCCCACAACCATGTCCTTCATGGGGATTCCAGCTGCAGCAAGTGCTACGGATGATGCTGTTAGGCCTGCTATCCTTGTACCTGCATCTGCCTGAAGGACCTCAATATAAACATCAATCTCGGCCCTTGGAAATTGATTGACCATTACGGCACTGGAAAGCGCTTCAGAAATAACCTTTGAAATCTCCATAGATCGCCTGTCAGGGCCTGGCCTCTTCCTTTCGTCCACTGAAAAAGCCGCCATGTTGTATCTGGCCTTTACAACAGCCTTGTCAATATCCTGTGTATGTTTGGGGAAAGCCTCTCTTGGGCCATAAACCGCAACAAGTATCTTATTGCCTCCCCATTCGATATATGCGGAGCCATCTGCTCTTGCCAGCACGTCTGTCTCTATTTTCATCGGCCTCAGTTCATCCGCTGAGCGTCCGTCCAGCCTGAGGCCATCTTCGTTTATGAGTTTAATATCACTCGCTGTTCCCAACTATTTCACCTTTTTTCTCTTCCAGATATTTCTGCATTCTGTCTGTGAGGCCTGTTGTGTGTGCCTCCTCTTCAACCATCCTGATGGCAGAAATTGCAACCATGACATTTTCCGGAGCCCCATCTATCCATATTAGGCCATTCTGGCCAACGACTATTCTGGTGAATGTGGCGTCCTTTATCATGTTCACCATGGATCCGCCCTTTCCTATTATACGAGGAATTTTAGGGGCGGCTATGCTGGTGATGTGTCCTCCCTCCATCTTCCTCAGGCCCACATCCTTAAGAGTAATCCAGCTTTCCCTGATTTCATTTACTGACATTATCTTGGCGTAGACATAATCACCAACACCAAGGAACCTCTTCAGGTCACCAGGATTTACTCTCCATGGGGTGTCATTGATGTGAAGAAGGGTGTTGTATGCTGAATTAATATCAATGACCCACATTGAGGGGCCCACATCTATTACTTTTCCTATTACTTTGTCTCCCCTTCTCGGCATATATATTCCTGAAAAAGGAACCACATCGAGAAACTGCTCTGATACCTGTACAGTACCGAAATAACAGGACGAGTATGTGCCATCACTGTTTCTGTATGTTCCATTCCTTGGTTTGGTCCCTTCAGCCTGAACTATGTCGCCGGGAAATACTATCTCTCTTGTTTTAACCATATGTTCACCGATTGCCTCCCGATGGGAAACCAGCATGGCATTTTTCCTCAATATGAGGAGAAAAGCCAGATCTATCCGTACCTCTCACCGGGAATTCCCTCACTGGATATTCACTTTATCTTCCGGGAATATTTATTATTGCTTCTACTACATGTCATTTTGTCTTATTATTGATTGCTCTAAGAGAAATACAGAACTAAAATTGTATTATGAGATCCATGAAATCACTGCTTCACTAACCGGATTTCAATGTCATCTTTGCCTTTTCTACCCAGGGAGCTCATAATTTCTCCTGTAAGCCCAGATGGGACCTCAAGCAGTCCTATCCAGGCTCCGTCCTTACTCCACTCTTCCCTAACAAGGTACCCCATGCGAACTATGTCTCCGTATACCTTTCCATAGGCATCTCCTGTAAGTTTTACAGCCAGCTTGGTTCTTTCAAACCTTATGGGAAGAATTGGCTTGATTGCCTTGAGAACAGGCTGGATCTGATCTCCTGCCGATTTAAAGGGGTCAATATGTATCTTTGCATCCTCCATGGCCTGGGCGATCCTTGCAGGAGGATGTGGCGCATTGGTTTGAGGATTTATGGATTCTCTAGCAATAATCTCTATAATCTGTTTCTTCTTTCTCTCAAGCATCTTATGGCGCTGTTCTGTGGTTAACTGTATCTGACCTTTGCGTACAATCTCTATGGCGATCTGAGATACATCTGTGGTTTTGAATACTTCCTTAAGGGATTCCTCTCCAGCTTTCTCCCCCTTCTTGGCATCTTTATAAATCTCATCAAGGGCTAAATCGGCACTTAGATCAATTTTTCCCTCCCTTATATGATCGGTTGCCTCCGGGTCTACGAGTATCTCGAAACGATGGCCATGTGATTCAAGCTTAGCCACAATGGCATCTTCAAGCTGAACCATAAAAGGTCATAATTATGGAGTATTTAAAATTATAAAAATGTTTGATCTGGAAGTCCGGGATTACGAAGCAAAACATTAATTTCTGTAAGATAAAAATAGGGTTATTTGGAAAGTTTCTCTACTTCTTCCTTGGAATAGAGCCTGAATTTGCTGCCTTCAACTATAGTGGCAACTTCGGGGCTCCTGAATTCACCGTTTTCCTCACTTGCTGACTTCAGGGAATTAATTGCCATCTTAACAGCTTCTGTTTCGCTGATGCCTTCGTTATATTCTTTCTCAAGGAATGCAGTAACCTGGTCCCTCAGGGCTCCAATTGCGACTGCCTTGTATTCGTTGATTGTTCCTGCAGGATCACAGTCAAAGAGTCTTGGTCCTATGCTGTCAACTCCTGCAAAAATCATGGAAACACCGTAAGGT
>JAJZZQ010000037.1 GCA_021797525.1 Thermoplasmata archaeon
TAATCAGTTCCTTCTTTCCCTCTTGTCTATCATTTATGAAAAGCTTTATTAATAGCTTTATTAATTCTTCTATACTTATTAATTGACTCTTTGTCTTTGTCATTTTTTTATCTCCTAATGAATTTATGATATTGCAAAGAGTCATTTTAAATTTACAGCAAAACAATTACATTATCTCTTATTCTATCCTCCGTAACTATTTTATCCAACATTTGCATAATTAATAAATATGAGAATTGTCGAACAAATTATGAAAATTTGGACACACTAATAAAACTAATTGAGAAGGCATCATATGATAAGTTTTCAGAGCAAAATTTAAGTAACATGTATTAATTAAATTTTAATGTCATCGGCTATATTGAAGCAGCCATTTGTAGCTAAAGCGGAGGAATACCACTTCATAGGGAACTCACAGAAAAGAGTAGAAGATGCAAGATTGCTGTCTGGCGAAGGAACATTCATTGCAGATCTTAATCCTTTTCCACGTATACTTCATGCTGCTATTCTCAGGAGTCCGTATCCACATGCCATTATTAAGAAAATTTACATGCGTGAGCCGGAAAAAAAGTTGAAGGGCATTGCGGCAATCATAACAGGTAAGGAATTAGCAGAAGTCTTAAGACCGTTTCCAGTCGGAGTAAAAGCAAATTTTGACTATTATCCAATAGCAGTTGGCAAAGTTAGATATGTCGGGGAGCCCGTAGCAGTTGTCCTTGCAGAGGACAGATACCTTGCTGAGGATGCACTTGATGA
This sequence comes from Thermoplasmata archaeon, assembly GCA_021797525.1. Next base: position 757 of record JAJZZQ010000037.1, read on the forward strand.
AATAGAAGTTGAGTACGACCCACTTCCAGCTGTTGTAGACATAGAAGAAGCAATGAGGAATGACAGCCCGAAGCTTCACGAACGAATGGAAAACAACATTGCCAATAGAAGGTCTTTCGATTTCGGCGATGTGGATTCTGCATTCAATGAGGCATTCAAAGTTGTCAGTGGCAAGTTCAAATTTCCAAAGCTCAGCACAACGCCAATAGAAACATACGGCGTTATGGCAAATTATGAAAAAAGTTCAGATTCATACACTGTATGGGCGAATTTCCATGGACCATTCTCACTTCACTCTGTGATGTCTGCTGCCCTTGGTGTACCAGGTAACCGGTATAGAGTAATTGTGCCAAAGGATATTGGGGGCAGTTATGGGATAAAATCTGCGGTGTATCCATACATGGTACTCATGGCAGCTGTTTCTAAACTTGCAGGAAAGCCAGTTAAATGGATAGAAGACAGGCAGGAGAGCTTGATGGCCAGTTCCAGTGGAACGGATCGCGTTACGTGGATAGATGCGGCAGTTAAGGAGGACGGGACCATAACAGCGCTCAAACTGAAGATGGTGGATAATGTTGGGGCTTACCTTAGGGCACCCGAACCAGCTTGCCTTTACAGAACATATTCCAATTCTACTGGGGCATACAGAATAAAGAACCTCAGAATGGAGACCGTAGCTGTCATGACAAACAAAAGTCCAACAGGCCTTATAAGGGGATATGGAGGTCCTCAGCTGTATTTTCCGCTAGAAAGAATTGTTCAAAAGATAGCTATGGAACTGGGCTTAAATCATGCCGACGTTGTTAAGCGAAACATCCTCACCAAAAAAGAGTTTCCGTACACAACTCCAACAGGAGGGGTTTATGATAGCGGCGACTACCTTAAAGGTCTCGAAATGGTTCTTGATAGTATAGGGTACAATGACCTTATAAGGAAACAATCTGATGCAAGAAAACATGGTAAATACATAGGTGTAGGAATTGCATCAGTTGTAGAGCCTTCTGCTTCGAATATGGGGTACATTTCCATAGCCCTTACCCCGGAAGAAAGGTCAAATAGTCATCCCAAATCAGGCGTTACTGAAGCTGCAACTGTTTCTATTGATCCATCTGGAAGCATTTCTGTGATAATTAGCACAGTTCCTTCTGGTCAAGGTCATGAAACTGTGGCTTCGCAGATTGTTGCTGATGTTTTGGGAATAAAGCCGGAGAGCGTGAAAGTTATTGCAGGAATGGATACAAATACTAATCCTTGGACCGTTTCTTCGGGGAGTTACTCCAGCAGGTTTGCACCTGTGGCTGCTAATGCAATCTATACCGCTGCCATGAAGGTAAGAAAAAAATTGGTTTCAAAAGCTGCGAACATACTGAACTGCGCAGAAGAAGATATCACCGTGGCCGGAGGAAAACTAACGGATACCTCGAGCAGCGGAAAATCAGTTTCCTTAAGAGGCGCAGCCGGATCGATTCACTGGGACCCGGGGTCACTTTCAGAAAACCAGGAACCAGGAATTTATGAAACAGCATTTTTCAATATTTCAGGGGCAGTTGCGCCGGACGAGCTTGACCGGGTAAATGCATCTGCTACATATGGTTTTGTAGCGGATGCAGTAGCAGTTGAAGTAGATATTCGCACAGGGAAGATTAAGATACTAGACTATGTAACAGTTCATGACGCCGGCAGGCTACTTAATCCCATGCTTGCAGATGGCCAGATACTAGGTGGTGCTGTACACGGTCTTGGGGGAGCCATGCTTGAGGAACTTGCATACAGTGAAGAGGGAGAGTTCCTCTCAGGGACCTTCATGGACTATATGTGTCCTCTATCCACTGATATACCTAATTTCAGGATACTTCACATGGAGAACTTATCCCCCCTAACTCCACTTGGTACAAAGGGACTTGGCGAGGGGAATACCATGAGCACCCCTGCAGCCATTGCCATTGCGGTCACTGATGCACTTGCCCCTCTTGGCGTGGAGATAAACGAACTGCCAATAACTCCTGCCAAGCTATGGAAACTGATTCAGTCAGGAGCTAAGAGGTGAACAGATGAAGCCGGGAAAGTTTGAATATTATAGGGCCTCAAATCTTCAGGAAGCTGTACAGTTCATGGGTGAGCATGGAGAAGAGTGCAAAATCATCGCAGGGGGGCAGAGTTTGGTGCCACTTCTCAATATGAGGATTGCCGAGCCAAGATGCCTTCTTGATATCAGCTCCCTTTCAGAACTTGATTACATCACCGAAAAAGATGGAATCATCAGAATTGGAGCCCTTACCAAGCAGAGAACTCTCGAAACAAGTGAAATCATACACAAGAGGGCACCTGTTCTGTTAGAAGCAGTGAAAAACATCGGGCATCCCCAGACCAGAAGCCGAGGTACTGTAGGAGGAAGCCTTGCTCACGCAGAGCCTTCAGCAGAGATCGCACTCGCGATGCTTGCTCTGGATGCAGAAGTAACTATCGCAGGCAGCAGTGGGTTTAGGAAAGTACCAATTGGGGAATTCCTCGTTTCGGAGTTCACCACTGCCCTCTCTGAAAATGAGATACTAACAGAGGTTTCATTCGATAGCACTTCAATCCATTCTGGTTATGCCTTTGAAGAATTTTCCTTTAGGCGTGGTGATTTTGCAATAGCATCGGCTATTTCGCTGGTGACAACAGGATCTGGTGGAGTCATAGAAAGAGCAAGGGTTACTATTGGGGGAATTGACTCAAGGCCCGTTATAATAGAAGAGGCTGAAGATATTCTGAAAGGAAGTAAGTTCAGCAATTCCCTTATAATTGAAATCTGTTCAATCATAGAAAAAATAGCTAATGTGGGCGATGACATGCATTCTTCATCAGAATACAAGCTAAACTTGGCAAAGGTCATGTTTGAGAAATCCTTTAAAAGGGCATATGAAATGGCTATTGCTTTGGAGGTGAGACATTGAAGTATTATCCTATTGAAGGAAAATCGTCTGTAAAAATTTCTGTCAATGGAACAGTTTATGAGGCTTTAGTTGAACCTAGAAAACTTTTGAGTGATTTCATTAGAGAGGAGTGCGGACTTACTGGAACTCACATTGGTTGCGAGCAAGGTATCTGCGGGTCATGCACTGTTCTCATAAACGGTTCTCCTGCAAGAAGTTGCCTCATATTTGCAGTCCAGTGTGACGGAGAAAAGGTACAGACTGTTGAAGGCGTAGCTGAACAGCCACTGGGCAAAATTCTTGCTGACTCATTCAGAGACCATCATGCATTACAGTGTGGGTACTGCACGCCAGGCATACTGGTCTCATCATACAATATGATTAAAGAAAATGAAAGGCCCAACAGGGAGGAGGTTGCAGATATGCTTAGCGGGCACATCTGTAGATGCACAGGATACATAAGCATAATAGATGCTATAGAAAAGGCTTCGAAGAAGAAAGTCAGTGAAGGTGAATAACTTGGATCTTGGAAAAATGTTTCAGTTCAAAGCAGAGAGGTACGGTGATAGGGTTGCACTGGTTCAAGGAGACCGAAGAATAACGTATCTGGAGCTGTATGAATATGCAAACAAAATTGCACACAGCCTCGTCAATGTAGGAGTAAAAAGAGGAGATAGAATTCTCGTCGCCTTAAAGAACAGACTTGAGACAGTGGCATTATACTGGGGAGTTCAGATCGTTGGTGCTGTATTTACACCTGTTAATTTCAGATTCACTGCAGACGAAATCAGTTTTGTTCTTGATAATTCAGGGTCTGTTGCAGTTGCCTTCGAGAGAGCAAGTGAGGAATCTGTCAGGAAAGCAACCAATGGGAGAAATGTCATTCTGATTGGAGTGGACTCTGATGGATCTGTTTCTATAGACATAACCAGATTAGAGAATTGCTCAAAAGAACCTTACAAAAGGGAAGACATGAGCGTGTATGAATATGCGCTCATGCTCTACACATCTGGTACAACCGGCAGACCAAAGGGAGTGCCAAGAACCCATGAGAATGAATATTCAGCCGCTGTAGCACATATAATACAGAACAATTATGAGGAATACGAGAGCACAATCAGTGTAATGCCGCTGTACCATACAATGGGAATGAGGTCTATGCTTTCAATGGCAATGCTGGGCGGCAAAATGGTTATGGTACCGGATTACGACTCTATAACTCTTCTGAAGACTATACAAGATGAGAAGATTACATGCCTCTATCTTGTACCAACCATGTACCATGATATGTTGCATTCCCCAGAACTCAATAATTTTGACATATCATCCCTAACAAAGATCGGCTATGCAGGTGCTGCAATGACAAAGTCCTTAACGCAACTCTGCTTTGATATTATCAGGCCAAGGGTATTCGTAAACCACTTTGGATCAACTGAAGTATACACACACACAATCTGCAACTATCTTAACAGAAAGCCTGCCTGTGCTGGGAAAGCCGGGTTCAACCAGATGGTAAGGCTTGTAAAGCTTGACGGCAATGAACTGGCAGGACCAGAGGATCTTGTTAGCAAAAAAGAAATTGGCCAAGTCATAGTCAACATTTCATCAAGTGAGGCATTTAAGGGATATTGGAACAACGAGGCAGCAACAAAATTTGCCATACGGGATGGCTGGTATTTCACTAAGGATATGGGATATATGGATGACGACGGTGATATCTTTCTCGTTGGAAGAGCAGATGATATGATCATCTCAGGTGGTGAGAACATCTATCCGCTTGAAGTCGAGGATGTACTTGCAAAGCACCCTGCCGTAAAGGAAGTTGCAGTTATCGGGCTTCCTGACAGCAGATGGGGGGAGATCGTCGTTGCAGTAGTAGTTAGGGATTCTGAAGTTACAGAAGAAGAGCTTGACTCGTATTTTATTGAAACATCTGGGCTGGCCCGGTTCAAGAGACCTAGAAAGTATATATTCGCAGATTCTCTGATCAAGAGCGGTTCAGGTAAGATAATGCGCCGCATGATAAGAGAACTGTACATGAATCAAAAGGAGGAAAACTGAAATGTCGGAAAAACAGACAGAAATCATAGAGGGAGATTGGGACCACATTGAAGTGGTCAAGGATATAGAGACAAAGACGGCCACAATTACTCTGAACAATCCTGAGAAGATGAACACGCTGGACTTTATAGCAAGATCTCAGCTGAGCAACATCTTTGACATATTAAACTCAGACAGTGAAGTTCGAGTAATTGTGATTAGAGGTGCTGGAGATAAGGCGTTTTCATCGGGCGGAAACATAAAGCAGTTTATGGAACATCATCCAGAAGAGCTTTCAAAGCTCCACCAGAATGTCGCTGCGCCTGAACGGTCTCCCAAGCCTGTGATCGCGCAGCTCCAGGGATACACATTCGGTGTTGGGCTAGAAATTGCCATGACCTGTGATTTCCGTGTTGCGTCGGAATCCACTCTTCTAGCTTTGCCTGAGATAAGGCTTGGCATGATTCCAGGAAGCGGAGGTACACAGAGGATTTCAAGAATTGTTGGAATTGGTAGAGCAAAGGACATGATCATGAGAGGGAGGAGGATTTCTGCTGGTGAGGCCCTTAGCTGGGGTCTTCTCACAGCAGTTGTCAAGCAGGATGAACTTGAAAAGGCCGTTAGCGACCTTGCTAAGGAGATGCTAAATTTCTCGCCCCTTGCACTGCGTGTGCTCAAATCGGTACTGAACTCCACACAGGGAATACCGCTGGAGAGTGGATTAAACATAGAAGGATACGCTTTTGGGATGCTTAGAAGCACTGAAGACTTCTCAGAAGGAGTAGCCAGTTTCGTGGAAAAAAGAAAGGCCAATTTCAAGGGTGAATAACCCATTACTAGTTTTTTACATAACTCTTATTTTGCATACTTGTATACTTTGAATATACCGCTTCAATCGGGGTTGACTTTTGCATAATAAATATATAAACCGGCGAGTGATGAGAGGTAGCACGTCATGAAATTTGATATTAGAAACCTAAACCGACCAATACATGTGGCTGAATTTAGGGAACTCATAAAGTCGAGAGCCACCTACCTGATCGTCCTGCTTTCAGTACTTATCTATTCGTTCTTTGTATCATCCTTCGACATTAACCTTTACTTCTACGCCTCTCCATTCATCATAAGCCACATTGCAGCTTCCACAATTTATATCGGATTGTCTGTAAGCACTTTTACATTTGGAGTTATTGTCTCTGCACTCATTGGTGGGTATGCGTTCAATAGGGTTTCCATAAAAATTTTGTTTCTCGCGTCCATATCGACTGCAACTGCAGCATCTATAATGACCGGTTTTGTTTCAGCACCTAATGACCTGCTTCTCTTCCGCTTTATAGTCGGAATGGGAACAGGAATGCTTCAGGGAACAGTTGTTGGATTCATTGGAATGGTATACCTAGAGAAAAGAGGATTTCTCCTTTCCTTTACAGGGATAGCTTTCAGTTTCGGACTACTGATTGGCCCATACTCTGAGGCTTTCATTGCCCCCCTTTATGTTCCATCATTCATACTTTCAGGAATTTTAGGCACACTCAGTTTTATCCTTCTGTATATTATGGTGCCAAACGTCCACAGAAACCACTCATTCATTGGTATTCCTAGGAAGAGGAAAATTTTCAGCAGGAATCTCATACTGATTTTCCTAGCAATATTTTCCTTTGGTATTGGATACTTCGGGTTTATAGGGTATTTTTCGCATTACCTGATCAATTACATGAAAGTTGGTCATTACATCAGTGCTCTCACGGTCTCTATGCTTGGGTTGGGTGGTATAATTCTTACCTTGCCACTTGGTCGCTTGAGTGATCTAGCTGGTAGGAAGTTGGTGCTGATGCTAGTTTATGCAATGCTTGCTGCAACATCCTTTGTGATATTCTTCTTGCATATCCCAATCATTATTCTTATTGTCATGAGCTTTTTTTTCGGTGGAGCTTACGATGCTCTCATCATTGTAACTGCAGCAGCTGCACAGGATTATGCAGGAAGCGGAGGTGAAGGGTCATCCTCCGGTTTGATGTATTCATTCTTCTATGGTGGTGGAATTATTGGAGGGTCCTTTTTCGGCTTACTGCTTGCACAGTTTGGTTTCAGATTCACAGGGGTCATTGCAGTCTCTATATTCATGGTCATAGGATTCATTGCATCCTCCCTTATTACCGAAAACACTAAGTCATCAAAAAATACAAACGCAGAGTGTGATTCTTCTAGCGTTTAGATGTTTGCAATTTTTCTAAAATTCTCCTTCATGATTCCTCTGTCGTATCCAATGTTGTCAACTACCGTAGTTGCATCTCTAATAAGTGTCTCACCCATATAATTAGGGTAATCACTTCCGTATATGACCTTATGACGAATTTCATAAAGACTTGGAAAGTACTCCTTAAGACGTTTGGGTGGAATAGATGATATCTCAAGGAATATGTTCTTGAATTGCTTTGCCATGTAGAAAGCAGTGGAAGTCCAAAGGGGTCTCCCAGAATGAGCAAGAATTATGTTGATCTTGAAGTCTTTAGCCGGGTCATCCACGAATATCGGATCTGCATATTTGTTCCTTGCATTTACCGTAACACTGGTTCCTGTGTGTATCAGTACCGGGAGCCGGTAGTCTTCTGCAAACTGGTACACCTTCTCCAAGTTCCTAAGTCCCCCTTCCTCTGCTCTATATTCATTGGCCCAGTAAAAGTGGTGTACCGGATGGAGCTTAATTCCGACAATGCCGTACGAGTACTGATTTGAGAGTTCCTTCACCACATCCCCATCGAGCTTGGGATTTATGGTACCGTACTGTAGAAACTTATCCTCAAATCCTTTAAGCCATTCCCTCTGGTGATAAAACGAATCTGTGAAGTAGCTGTTCCCGCATGGAAATGATGGAACTAGGACCACTTTTTCGATTTCGATTTTGTCTGATATAGTTTTTACATCCAATGGGGACGCATTGCCATCATAGCCGGTCTTAATTAGAAATTTACTGCACTCTCTGCCTAAATCTTCAAGCCCTAAGTGAACATGAGCATCAATAACGCCTTTCATGAAGTAACCCCTAATGAATTTTTACGCTCTATAAATTCCTTTACAACCTTTAAAGCATATTCCAGAGTAAATGAATGAAAAAAGTGGCTAATCATTGAAAAGTGACTTCCATTTCTTAACTACCTTTTTCTGAAGTCTTGGTGATGCCTCTACTACTTGAGGGAAAGACCCATCCTTGATAGATGAGTATGGTCTGGTCGAAAATATTAAGGCCTGAGAGCTTGTTATTTCGTCTGGTGATTTCTGTTTCTGCACTGCTGTTGTTGGATCGAGAGGTGTTCCCCATAAATTCTTTAGAATCTCAATGGAGTTCGACGCGTCTGTTCTACTTGCCATGGCCCATATAACCTCATTAATATTCGTTGGATCTATATCATCATCTACCACTACGGTGAACCTCCCCCCCCAGGCTGATACCCTCGATTGAGCAGCAATATACCCAGCCTGCCTGTCATGTCCAGCAAAGGATTGTTTTATTGATACAACGTTGAATCCTCGTGAGTATGCAGATTCATGGCACCACACTCCCTTGACTTCTGGGACCCCGGCATCTTCCAAGGACTGCCACACTAGAGCTGAGCGTATGGGGCACCGGAAGTAAGAGTAATCATAGGGAGGTTTCCCCGGTGATGTGCCGAGGAGAATAGGGGAATTCCTGTGATAAACTGCTTCAACATCAATAACTGGCTGTGGAGACCTACCTCCAGCATAATACCCCATGAATTCACCGAAAGGTCCTTCATTCATCATTTCTCCTGTTATATACCCCTCAATTGTGAATTCACTGTCAGCAGGGATTGGCAGGTCGGTCACAGGACCGCGCACTACCTCGTACTTCTCTCCCGATAGTGCTCCGGCGACATTGTATTCAGATACTCCTGTTGGGATTTCTAGCCCCCCAAGCGCAAATATCAGTGGATGGTGCCCAAATGAGATTGCAATGGGTGCCTTTTCTCCCCTTTCAAGATACTTCGCAATATGCTTTCCTCCATGATGCCCGGGAATTACTAGCATACCAAGTTTTCTCTTTCCTTGTACCATTATTCTGTATGTTCCGACATTAACCCAGTCGCTGTCTGGATCCTTGGTAATCACAACGTCTGCAGTTCCAATGTAATTTCCTCCATCTTTCTCATGCCACTTTGGTGCAGGGACTTTCGTCATGTCAATTTCATCACCCTTGAGTGTGTTCTCGAAGAGTGGTGATGATTCTTTATATCTCGGAGAGAATGCAGAAAAGTCAGTGCCGTTCATGTCCTTCATACCGCTCTTGAATTGCTTAACAAGGCCAAGATCCGACATGTCTGAAGGCAGTCCAAAAGACATTGCCACACGTTTAGAGTCAATAAGTGTACCTACGAGTAGCCTTATATCAGTTTCTGAATTCTTGAAGTCGCTAAATATTACTGTATATTTGTTTGCTTTTGCGTTCAGATCAGTTATAGTACCAACCTCAAGGTTGAGGTCTGCTCCCTTTACTTCCCTGAGCAGACCTTCTCTACTGATGGATTCGATCCATTTTCTCAAGTCACGCATCATTTCACCTAATGTTGGATGGTGAATGCTAATAAAAATTTTTTTATTTTACGGGACATTGAGAATCGGCCAATTATAATAATCATTCTTTCTTCTTCTATGGCTGTCTTTAAGATTATTTAGAAACCATTTAGGGGATTAGTTGGATAATTTAAGATTCAAAAATACCAACGGCGATTATTATAAATCCAAGTAAATTGAATTTTGCATCATACACCGGTTTAATACCTAAGGAGCATTCATCTGGTGAAAAAAAGATAATGGGCCATATAAACAAGCATGCCCCATCATTATTGAGATTCTTCCTGGTTGAAACAGTGCATTCATTAATAAAGTATACAAAGAAGTTCAGATCCAAGTACCTCAGCATAGTAAGAAGATTAGGGAAGAAGAGGTCAATAATAGCCATAGCAAGGATACTGGCAGAAACAATATATGCAATGCTTAAGAACAATGTAAGATACATTGAAAGGGAAAGAAGTGAAACAGCCAATCCTGATGAATTATACTTTAAAAGGCTTGAAAAACTGTCATTAGAGAAGATAAACAACATGAGAAGAATTGCTAAAAATAGTAAGGTGAATAACGATTCAGCAAATTTAATATACCGGGGAGGCATAAAAGATTGTTAAGTATAGGTTTTTCATAGGAAATGCATAATTAATATACCTCCCTTAATTTGTTGTACTCATTGTAGAAATAAACTGATCTGACCCATATTTTTTGTACACTTTTTCATCCATTCTAAGAGACACTTGACATCACCTTCTTATTTTTTATATACCTGTTACGCTGGCTTTTCTTTAACTTTTCCAGA
>JAJZZQ010000087.1 GCA_021797525.1 Thermoplasmata archaeon
TTCGTATTCTGTCCTGCTCCCCTCTTTCAGTGAGCAGATAGTACTCACTTACAAGGAACACCCTTTCATCCATAACGCTCTGCATGCAGAGTATTATTCCCTTTGCGTCCCTTGGTTCAGCTTTCCGAATAATGTACTGACCAAATACCAGGTCATCCCGGTTTCTCCAGATCATCTGTAAACCTGACTATCTCTTTATGAGGGTTGTTTTTAAGTTATGGTACATTTCGCTCATCACATCAGAGATCTCCTTAGCCTCCTCAGCTATCTTGTCCCGGTTCTCCAGAAATTCTTTTGTCAGTATTGCCCCTTCCCTTGAAGGTTCAATAAGGCGTTCCTTTTCAAGGACTCTCAGTGAGTATCTGATTTTGTGCTCGGGCAAACCAGTCTCATGGGCAATTTTAATTATTCCAACCGGCTGTTCCTTCAAAAGGGCCTTGATAATTTCAAGATGTCTCTTTGCGGTCTCAATATCTATTTTCAGTTCTCTGAAGAGTGACAAATCATTCCCCATGACAAGTGATGTTATAGTGGAATAATAAAATATAGATGGTCACATGCCTTAAAATATTACAGGACCTATTGGACTGTATTTCTATTGAATTATGTAGTTATAAATATACAAAGAAAGATTATTATTGTCATACTCGATGGGAATCGTTAAAAGGTTCAAATGAAAACATCAGCGGAATTTTATACTGAAATGGGAATTGATTGGCTTTCGGATAGAAAAAATAGTTCCAAAACAAAGAGTGAATTATCGTATCTCACAAATATAATGAGAAGTGGTTCTAAAATACTGGATTTAGCTTGCGGATATGGAAGGTTCTCGATCCCACTTGCAGAACAGGGATATAGCGTTTATGGGTTAGACATCACTCCGAACTTCATTGAAAGAGCCATAAATGAAGCAAAGAAACGCAACCTGAACATTGAATTCAGGATTGGGGACATGAAGAATATTCCATACGCTGACTGCTCATTCGAATATGTCATTTGCATGTGGAATGCGTTTAGTGAGATTCCTACTGAACATGAACAGATCGCAGTAATAGGCCAAATATATAGAGTCCTTAAGAAAGCGGGGACAGCAATTATTGAAATGAGAAACCATAGGTCGAGCGGACTTGTGGAAAAGAACTTTATCGACGGGTTAGAAGCAATGCCTAGTTTCAATCACACCAGAGGCAGCATCAAGAGGTTGATCAGTCTTTCTGGAGTGTCAAATTTCAAAGTTTTTATTGATGATTTCGGGGGACGAAAAAGGCTAATCCTGGAAATACTGAAAATCTGATGGAAATTCAAACATTGTTGCATAGATTAACATATTACCTTCCAGTTTCCATATTTCTGTTATATTTCAGCACCTATCTCATATGAGATCGGATCACCATGATCCTATTGTTGATGACGGAGGGCCATCCGCCATTCTTCGAGGACTGGTGTATCAGATCATCCTTTCAATTGTGCGCATGCTATAGACTGGGAATACCGCTCATTCTGCTGGCCATGGGCCCAATGTCTGTGAAAAATCATTCTTTTATTGACCTGCAATGATCTATCGGTATTCTTTTAATCGGGAGAATCCATGCTTTTTCTATGAAAATTTTGCATGTGGCACGCAATACAGTTTAGGAGATTAAAAAATTTGACTTTGTGCAATTTTGAACTTGTAACGAGATATTAAGGGCCTTAAGTTCGTCTAAACCTTTCACATCTATGGAAATACATCCACATTTCCACTGTAAATAGTGAAATTTCCGGTGACCCCAAGAATTAATGCTATTTTTTCTTCTCTCTCCTTAATGTAATCCTCAAACTTCTTTCTGTCCTCGTAATGTTCCATTATTCTCGAGGCATTTTTTCTTAAAGCGATCTGAAGCTCAACCTGAAATCTGGTCTCTCTGTCCAGTTCCTCAAGGTTAATTCTAATGGTCAATACCAGAAAATAAGAAGAACCTTAATAAATGTTTGAGCCGAGGAATATTCCATGAACAACTGAATTTAAAGTCATTTTATCTTTCAATTTCTCAGATCATCGGCAAATCCTGTACATTAATATTTCAACTGAACAGATCTGGAAAAGCTATTCAACGTTGGACAAATACCTGAATGATTGCAGATAAAACTTAAAGCAGATTCTGAGTTCACAACGGAAATAGATGTATCAAGCGATTCCAGGATGAGAGTTCCGGGAATGGTCTTCAGCAATATTGATGAAGTATCCAGGGATTCAAGCAAGCAGGCTTTGCAGCAAGTAGTAAACGTTGCAATGATGCCCGGCATCGTAAGAGCTTCAATCGCGATGCCTGATTTTCACTGGGGTTATGGGTTTCCAATTGGAGGAGTAGCCGGGTTCAGAATGGAAGATGGCATAATCTCTCCCGGGGGGGTCGGATATGATATTAACTGCGGCATATCCTTTATTTCAACACCAGTAGATGAGCACGATTTTAATACAAGAAAGAATGATCTGATGGACTCATTATTAAGGAAAATACCAGTAGGTATGGAAAAAAGCAGACTCAGGATCAGAGAGGATCACATAGAATCTATTATTGGTGAAGGACTCAAGATTGCTGTGGAAGATGGCATAGCATACGATGGTGATCTGGCAAGAACCGAGGATTCAGGGCGATTTAAAGTAGAGAGCACGTCAGGAGTAAGTAAAATGGCAAGAAAAAGGGGGGCCTCATTCATTGGGACTCTCGGCTCAGGTAACCATTTTCTTGAGGTTCAAAAGGTTTCTGAAATCTTTGAACCTGAAATTGCCAGAAACTTCCTAATAAATGATGTGGGCCAAGTTATGGTTATGATACATACCGGTTCAAGAGGCCTGGGACATCAGGTTGCACTTGAATTCATGACAGAGATACAGGGGCATCCCGATAAAATTTCCCACCCTGTGGACAGGCAACTCGATTCAATCCCCCTGGATTCTGAGATAGGTCAGAGATACATAAATTCAATGAACTGTTCTGCCAACTATGCGAATTATAACCGGCAATCGATGATATACGCAACCAGAGAAGTATTTTCAAAGATTTTTCCTTTGACGGGTCCAGAACAATACAGATTATCCTACGGAATTTCACACAATATTGCAAGGGAAGAAAGACACCTGGTAAACGGTGAAATCACACGTCTGATGGTACACAGAAAAGGTGCTACAAGAGCATTCTCTGCCCACAGGATGAGCGGGACGCCTTTTGAAAAATTTGGCCATCCAGTGATAGTTCCAGGGGATATGGGTACAGCATCCTACATTCTTGTTGGAACTGAGGCATCCTCTGAACTTTCATTAGGGTCGTCCTGTCATGGTGCAGGGAGAGAAATGAGCAGAAGAAAAGCGGGCGAATCATTTAACCCGGAGGAGGTAATTTCAGAAATGGAGAGACGGGGAATAGCATTGAGGGCAAAGGACCGATCTGCAATATCCACTGAAGCTCCAGGAAGCTACAAAAACATTGACCGGGTAGTGAAGTCCGTTGTTGGAGCTGGAATTGCAAGGGTTGTGGCCAGGCTCACCCCTCTGGGAGTTTTGAAAGGCTGAGTATGATGATATTTTCAGGTAAGATTTACTGGGATGGAGCTTTAAGGGAGGGGTCTCTGGAAATCACAGATGAAGGAAGAATAAGTTTTTCAGAAGATCTTATAGCAGGAGGAAGAAAAGGGACTGTGATTCCATCGTTCATAAACGGGCATACACATGTGGGGGATTCATTTATAAATTTGGAGCCTAAAGGAAATCTGGCTGAGATAGTTGGACCAGGTGGATTTAAGCACAGGATGCTTGCCTCAGCTAACGAAAAAGATGTAACACGCTCAATGGAAGCATCAATTCATATTATGAAAGCCACAGGAACCTCAGCTTTTATCGATTTCAGGGAGTCGGGATTAAAAGGGGCAGAACTCCTGAAGAGATCTGATGCAAGGACTGGAATGGCGGTCATTCTCTCAAGGCCATCATCTGTTTCAGAAGGAGAGGAACTGATTTCATTCACAGATGGATTCGGGATGAGTGCGATTAGCGATCATAATTTCGATCTTCTGAAGGATCTGAGGCAGATATGCAGAAGAAACAACAGGATATTTGCCATACATTTCAGCGAGGCATCTGAAGAAAACGAAGATATGGCTCTCTCCCTGTCACCGGATCTTCTGGTTCATTGCCTACAGGCCTCTGATGAATTTCTTACCAAAATTCACAGTATGGGCATTCCAGTAGCAATAACACCAAGATCAAACAGCTTCTATGGCCTCAGTTCAAATTATTCAAGATTACTTAAGAAAGGAGTGAAGTTATTACTCGGAACAGACAACTGTATGGTCACAGCTCCTGATATGTTTGGAGAAATGGATTTTCTATATAGAAAACAAAGAACAAAGGGCTATATCTCTCCTTCAGAGATACTGAAAATGGTTACCGGCAATCCTAGGGGATTTCTTTCTAAATTTGGAGTTCGTGTGCCTGATGAATATACTTTTTTTCCAGATATACAAATGACAGAATATGAGCTAATTCTGAGGGGAGGCTATATATCAAGGGAAAAGATTAAGGTACCAAGGGTCGGCTAAAGGAATATTTATAAGACTCGGTTTCTTTAGCCTTCGCACGAGAGGAAGATTATATTGCATAAGTCAACTCTAGCAATCGTATTGGCAATGGTAGTACTGATGAGTGGTCTCGTGGCCATTTCGGGTGATGTAAACGCACTTACTCCCCAGAACGGTCACGTTAGCTATAGCGTTTTCTATCATAATAGTGGAAGCAGCAAGGACAGCCTTGCATCAAGCTCAACAGTAGTTAATGTTTACACCCTCTCGGGAATATTCATTACATCATACACAGGCAATCACAATAACGTGACTCTCCCATATGGAGAATATTCATTCCAGATTGCTCCATCACAAACAATAGGATATGGTAACACAATTATTACCAATACAACAAATGTTGTTGTAAATGTCAATTCTGCATACGTATCTGTACCTATTAACATATCTTACTACAATACAGTGAAGGATCCCATAACTTTGAACGATTTCACAACTGGAAGCGCAGATGTTTCCTTCTCAACTGTTCAGGGGTTCAACTTCCTTACAACATCAACAACAAACGGATCATTTAGTGCAAGGGTTCCAATAGGGCCTTTCACTGTTAGCGTATCATACGGTGGAATATCCTATAATTTCTATGAGGTTGCAACTTCCACCACTTCCACAATATCAATGTCCCTCAGTGGGACAAACTATTATGGTTTCGTACAGTCCCCTGGTGGTTCGAAAATTAACAACTTCAATGTTTCCATAATAAACGGAACTGCTGGCTCTGCACCATCAGTAAACAGTTATCAGGTAGTTCCATTCACCGGTGGATTTTTCCAGCTTACAACCAACTATACAGCAGCTGACACACATCTGGTAATTCTTGCCAAAGGATACCAGCCTATGAACGTGAATCTAGCCAAGAATGGTTTAACCTACACTCTAAGCAATGGAACCAGCAATGTCTACTATAATTATAATCTCTCAAATAACCCAAACTACCTCAACCTTAGTGTTGATTATTCAATATCCAACAGCACAGCATTGCCGTTTGCCGCAAACTCTTCCATTGGTTCGCTTTACTGGCAGATCGCCGCAGACCATCTGACATCAACATCCCAGGTTCTGATGCAGTCAATTGCTAATGTTTCCAACGATTACACAAATGAAACAATCTTTGTTGATGGCGCGAATTATAAGCTTACCGGCTCCCCTACTGTGGTAAAGAAATCACTCGGCCAATCATCCTATATGGCTGAGGCTAATTATACCTATTCTGGGAGTGGACTGACAGCTTCATATCTTTCTAGAAATGGCCTGACAGTAAGGATTGATGCACTTGGCACACAGTACCTCCCGGGGGCACTCAATTACCGCTATAACCTGTCTTATAATAATAGCCTCGGAGCTCTTTCTTCTCCATCCTCCCAGGTAACCCATTACATATCTCCTGTTGTTCTAAAGCCTCAGAGCTCCACTGGTTTCATTACCCTTACATTCAAGAAGGTGTCAAAGCCAACAGTGACAGCATCCTCAATTACAGAATACTGGTCTAACATGGTTTCTTCAAACTATGTTCTGAACAGTTCGGCCTCAAACACCCTGTTTGTGGCACCAGTGGGGAAGGATGTGAGCCTTAACCTCTCAAATGCTTTCTATAATCCTGTAACAGGTACGGATGACTACATGAATTCACTGAACTATAGCTGGAAAACAAACGCAACTGTGGTTGGTGGACAGTACACCTACAATTCTACCTTAATGTTCCCAGCAGCAGGATCATATTATGTTAATGTGAGCTATGAAAGTGCATCTGGTGCAACAAACACAACAAACTTCTCAATTGTGTCCACTTACGGAAAGGTGACTCCCTCAATTAATGTATCATACCATGGTAAGGCACTTCTTAATGTGAAAAATGCGAAAAACACCACATATAGCTTTTATGTTCCACTGCTTGATTCCGTATCTTTCAGCTCTTCAGGCTCCTTCTCAAGCGTTGTATTCAAGGGTCAGACATACAACATCTCTCTTGTTGCAACATGGGGGTTGCCCGGTTATGTTAGCACAGGGCAGTCCATATCATACACATACAAGACATTCAACTACACCAACAGAACTCCCCTGATGGGATACATGAATATAACATCCATTACTGGTCAGAGATACGTAAATGTGACTCTGGCTGCGACAGTCAATGATACCGTAGCTCCAACTCCTGTCATAACAATATACAATTCAGCCGGAAAGATAGAGTCTAACCCTGTTGCTGGAAATGTTACAACATTCTCAGCCAACACCTCCACTGACAACTATTATCCAACAAGTGATCTGAAGTACAACTGGTCCATATTATACAAAAATGGAACAGTTGCCAAACCAAGCAGCACTACATACCAGATTATAGGAAACATGTCCTTCAATGACACTTCTTACATCAAGGTGAGGTTCGAGACACTGAACAATATGGTTGTTTCCCTCAGTGCTTCCAATCCCTCACATCTCACTGGTTACGATAATAAGACAGTGACAATGCTCTATAGCACTCCAAGGATAGTCGTGGATTCCGTTTATGCTCCGAAGCCTCTTACTCAGGGTGTTCAGTCAACAATTAACATAACAGTATCCAACAATGGAAGTGTTTCTGCCAGCAACTATACGATATCTCTCTACATAAATGGCAAATTTGTTATTTCGCACAACTATAATGAAACACTTGCAGCAGGCGCATCCAGGAACCTTTCGTTTACATTCAAATCACCTGTTTCTGGTAAACCGGATTTCCAGTTCAGGCCCTATAACACCAGTGAACCAACATTCTTTGCAGTATACAACTCTTACAGTACCAATCTGACGGTTAAAGCTCCCTCTTACGTGGCAGAGATCGTAATTGGAATTATAGTGGTAGTCATTATACTTGTAGGTGTGGCTTATTCCAGGCTTGGTGCAAGACCACAGAAGAAGGCAAAAGCAATATCACGAAAGGATGAGCCAAGAAAGAAACTGGAAGAACCAAAGAAAAAACTTGAGGACAAGGGCTCATCAAATAAGAAGAAATGATTACATTTCTTCAAGAATTTTTATTCCAAGAAGATCTGTAGAGTCTTCTACAATTTTTCTGTAAAACTTTAAGATTTCAATTCTCCTTCTCTTTGTAGATTCTTCCGCGTTTAAAACAGGGCAGGTTCTGTAAAATTCGCTGTAACTTTTTGTAAGATCCAGCAGGTATCCCGCAACTATTTCTGGTTTCAGTTTGTTTGCTGCCTCTTCCAGGAAATAGGGGTAGCAGTATATTCTGAAGAGCAGCTCCCTCTCTGCTGCATCCACATTACTATATTCTGGATTGTGAGAATCTGAACCTGTTTTTCTAAGTATACTGGATGCACGTGCGTAAGCATACATTATGTACGGGGCAGAATCGCCTTCAAAATTAAGGGCCTCTGCCCATCTGAATATCATCTGCTTGCTGGTGTTTAGCCTTACTATGCTGAACCTTATTGCTGAAACGGCAACACTTTCAGATATATTCTTCACGGAACTTTCATCCAGATCAGGCCTCTTGGATCTAACAACTTTTTCTGCCTCCTCGATGGTCTTTTGCAGTAATTCATCAAGAGTGACTGTGTTTCCTTTCCTTGTTGACATGCTTCCTGTTTCCAGTGACACGTAGCTGTAATACATGAAACGTATCCTTTCACGGATGTCCATAAGGTCCTCGAAAACATAGGAAAGCTGTTCCCCGTGGTCCTTATGATTCTCGCCAAGTACGTCAATGGACCACGTGAAATTCTGGAACTTGTAAAGGTGATAGGCTATATCTCTGAGGAAATACAGTGAGGTTCCGTTGCTTCTGGTAAGAAAGATTTTTCTGTCACCATTGGTGATATACTTGGCCCCACTCTCTTCCTTTATATGTTCGGCCAGTGAATCCAGCACTTTCGCAGTATCACCGGTTCTTATGAAATTTGACTCCCATGTGTAATCGTCAATCGTTATTCCGATATTCCTGAGAGATGCATTTATGGAATCCAGAATCACGGAGCATATCTTTCTGATATACTCAACGGTATTTTCCTCACCTGCCTCATATAACTGCATCACCTCCTGGACTTCCTTTTCAATGGAGTCATTCTCTTCCATTTCCCTGTGTATTTTTCTGTAGGCATCCAGAAGGTTTTCGGTTGTGAGGGCATCCTCCCTGCAGTATTTCCTGGCACCCGTACAGAGGGAGGCAACCTGTCTTCCTGAATCATTGACAAAATACTGTGTTGTGACCCTGTATCCGTATCTCCGGAGAATCCTTGCGGTAGAGTCTCCAAGGATGGAGTTTCTGATCCTCCCTATATGGATAGGCCCCGTGGGGTTTGTGCTGGTATGCTCCACTGATATCCTTTCAGGGTCCTGAAAAATATCCGGGAACATTCCTTTGTGCTCCAATTCATTTCTTATGGAAAAAGCAAGGCTCTCAGCATTAAGCCTGAAGTTTATGTACGGGCCTTCAAGGGTTATCCTCTCAATATAATCTATTCCCTGAAAATCTTTCAATACCTGGGCAAAGATATCGTCCGGGTTACCCTTCCCTTTAAGTACACGAAAAATCCTGAAAGTAAAGTCTGCATGCCCTGTTCTGTCAAGTGCCAGATCCCGCTTGTCAAAATCCGGAAAAAGTTTCCCAAGTTTTTCAGAGATATCCTTCAGGTAATCAGTGAAAATGAGCATGCCTCTCTATCTTTAATATTTATAAGAATATTGGTCTTTCAATGGTTACGGGAATATGCAATGATTCATGCCGAGAGTTCATAAGTTTCCACATAAGATCTCATCACAGAGAAAAACCTGTCCTGAGAAAGGCTCACTGTGCCATGCTCTTCATTGCTCCATGGTATGAAAATTGAAAGCGGACCCTGATCCGGGTAAGTCTCCCTGAGGACCTTCATCAGGTTTTCCTGTCCTATATCTCTTAGCCTCATAGGATCAATGGAGTATTTCTCAAGTATCTTCCGCATCCTTTCCATCATGCTTCTTGTGCTGACACCGGACCTGTCAGCAAGGTAGCTTTCCAGTATCATGGAGAGGGCCATGACCCTGTAGTATCTCACAGGGCCTTTCCAAACCTGAGTGATCAGATCCCCCACGGAATTTCCGAACACATTCGGATCCATATCGCTGTCTTTTCTGCATATCAGCTGCGGGGCAAGATTCAGTGCCCTAACAGTGAGACGGTGCAGATTTTCTGGCTTCCTAAGCTCATCCATTTCCGCATAGCTTTCCAGTAGATTGAGTAATGACGAATCTTTCAGGGCTCCCAATCTTACAAGCTCCACAATGTAATCCTTGATCTGCTCCCTGTCCGCTTTGCTGAAGGCAATTGAGTCGAGATATGCCTCGCATGGAAAATATTTTGCAGCGATTGTGTTGGATGAACTTGAAAAATTCAGGCCATATATCCCTCCTACTGACTTTGATAACTGTGCCAGAGGTGTTGTAGGGACGGAAATGAATTTCACACCTCCCCTGAATGTGGCTGCAACAAAGCCCGCAAGATCCATAACATCCTGAGGGCCAACCGCAACAATTGCCGAATCTTTGGGGACTTTTCTCTCAATCATTATCTTTACAATCTTCTGGTAATTTCTTATATTTTTAAGATTGATGTCCTCATTAAGAGTGATCTCTGTGAGAAGACCGTTGATACCGGAGAAGTCAGGTATGGATCTGCTGAAGTTTTCTCTTGCTGAAGATCCTACCATCAGTACCACATGAGGGTACCGGTTTACTTTTTCAGGTATTCTTCCCATTATATCCGGCCCAATAATCACTGGAACATAATTGTCGCCGAACTGAAGTGTAAGCCTTTCAGAGCTCTCTGTGATCCACTATCACCCTGAGTATCTAAGGTTTATTACTATATTATATTTATGAAATGAATGTGATCTGGCAGTTACTATTTTCATCTGAAACGGAAATTACTGTTCTTTCTCCACAAGAGGATAATTTATCTATAATGTAGCTATGCGAATTATCAATGGCATTTCAGGGCGCCAAAGACATTTCAGGCATTTACAGGAATGGCTATATAAAGATTCAGGACCATGGATTCATTGCCAACAACAGGACGGCTGCCTTGGTTGGTTTGGATGGGACCATCGACTGGGCATGTTTTCCTAATTTCAATTCACCACCTATTTTTGATTCAATTCTTGACAAGAACCATGGAGGGTATTTCTACATCCGGCCGAAGAATAGGGACGG
>JAJZZQ010000051.1 GCA_021797525.1 Thermoplasmata archaeon
AGATCGATACCAGTTTTTCCGAGATATCCGATCTCAGAGACAAAATCCACCTGCATATCAATTACAAGAAGCACAGATCTTTCTTTTTTCCATGAATTTTTCTCAGGGAACATGGACATCACATCTCATAGAATCGAACCTTTCTTCTCTACCCTGGTCAGGAAATACCCCCAGTCTGATTCCTGTAGTTCATTTCTTATCTCATCAGATTCACTGGCTTCTATTTCTTCTCTTGTGTATTCAACAAATTTCCCAATTGACCTGAGGCAATAGCTCTTGTAGGCCGCACGTTCAAGCGCAGCAGCTCTTGTTACAACTTCCTCAATGCTTCTCCCGACCATAAATACTCCATGTCCACGGTGTAGCAGGATATCGTTGTCACCCAGAAGATCAGCCATGTCCTCACCCATTTTTTCAGTATTAACAAATAGCGGCAGCCCAGAATAGACCTTTAAACCCTTAGTGAACAGAAAAGAATCCCTGGAGCTGAACAAAATGTTCTGCCCAGACATCGCAAGAAGATTGCTGTAAAAGGCATGCATGTGAAGTGCAGCCTTCAGCTCCTTTCTCCTCCTGAACATTGCTGAATAGAAGTAGAACTCATGCATGGATTCCGGATATCTCCCCTCTACAACTTTCCCTTTGTAATCAATTGTGACAATATCCGAGGCAGTACAGTCTGCAATTGATCTCTGATAATCATGCAGATGCCCCGGTATCAGGATTCTGTCTTCTGCGAGTTTATACACTACATGCCCGCGGCCAAGCTCTGTCAAATTCTCATTGACCAGGATTCTGTTGGCCATTGCCAGTTTCTGTTTAAGACCTTCCACATCTTCCATATGGTCATTAGGACTTTTCTTTTAATATAGTTTGTTCATAAGATATTATTAGTAAATAAAGAGTATAATTTGTAATTCAAATTATTAACAAAAATCACTTATCTCTTTTGTTAACTATCCTGGTTATATCTGAAGATGGGAGGACATAGGCGTATTTCAGGTCAAGATCAAATAGAGTCACTTCATGGGATACTCTTGATCTGTCTGCAACACAATCAACGGGTATAGCCACAGTGTAGTTGTAAGAGAATGCGTCCAGAGCTGTGGCCCTGACACACCCGGATGTCACCATTCCAGTAAGAACAATTCCTGTCACACCAAGATAATTGAGCATTGAAACGAGAGGCGTTCCAAAAAAAGCGCTGGGTTTCGATTTTTCTATTACGGGTTCTCCTTTAAATGGAGCAATTGCAATGTAAATTGTGTTGTAGTCCTCCCTTTGATCCTCTGGAACAGGCACACTCTTGTTGTTCCAGGCTCCCCTGTGAAGCCTGTATGTTTCCTGATCAGACGTAATATCTCTTGTGAAGAAAACTGGAAGCTGTTTCCTTCGAAACAGATCAAGCATTTTTGCAATGTTCAATGCACAGGGGATCCCAGTTTTGCTAAACCCTGTCCTAAACCTGTCCATCACAAAGCCATTGGTCATATCCACAATAAGAAGGGCCGGCCTTCCCCCCAGGTCAGGATCGCCATATTCCCTGTTTCCTCTGTACTTTCCGAGCAGATTCTCTATGTCTTCCCTGGGGATAATATCTGGTATGTACATAGCCAAAGTAAATGTTAAAAATAAATAAAGAAGATCATTATAATTTATTTGAATAGTCCAGAATTAGAGTTTATTTAACTTTATATCTGACCTCAAAGGTTCTGCATCCATTCTCTGAAACCCATGGCCCATGTGGCATTCCCGGGGGTCTGCAGGCATACATCCCAGCGGTGAACCTCTTCCCAAGAGTGGTATCGAAGAATTCACCCTCTAATATGTAAACCTCCTCCCAGAAATCATGTATCTGAATTCCATTAGGCGTAGTATCCGTTCCCGGTTCGAATATAAGTATACGTGTGGCCACCCCGGATTCGGGATCTCTGGAAAGGATCCTTTCATTCAATCCCTTCACATTACCTGTACATGCGGTTGCTTTAACACTGTTCACATCAAAAAATTCCAACTCTTTCTTTGGCATTATATTTTCACCTCATTTCACTTTGGATTGAATACTAATCCTCAACTGTTGTTCCCATATCATATTTCTGCATGAATCTTTCAGCATCCTCAATTGCAGAATTGTAGTCGAAGTTTCTATATGCATACATCCTTGATACATAGGGGGCTCCTGCATAGAACATCTCATACTGTAGATGCCTTCCGGCAAATTCTGATCCTATAACATCCCATACCAGCCTGAATAGCTTGATCCTCTCAACCGAGTCTGATTTGGACGATCTCACATATTTATCCATGTCCGGCCTCGTCTCTGGATTTTCCAGCTCCTTTATCGAGGAGGGAAGCTGCAGGACCCCGGCTCCTGAAAGTTCCTTGAGTATACCCACAGCTCTTGGGTATATCTCAGCCTGTAGCCCCATTGGGCCATATAGAAACCGGGGATTGGGGACGAAAGAGCCATATTCTCTCATTGAGCCTGAGGATTCTGAGGCTATGCACATCCCCTCCACCATTGAAGAAATGGAAGCAAGCTCGCCCAGCCTTTCCAGAACTCCCTGTATTCTGTCAGTTCCGTTCATCCTGGCCACTTTAGCGGCCAGCCCTGCTATGAATCTAAGTTTCACAGCCAGTCTTATCTGAGCCTGATTGTTTCCATAAATATGGGCAGGAGTTTCAAAGAACTGTGCCTGCAGAAGTTTGACATCCCTGAAGACAAACACATCACTCCATGGGATGAAGACATCATCAAAGACAACAATAGCATCGCTTTCGTCAAATCTTGTGGACATAGGATAGTCAAATACACTTGACCGATCAAAACCGTATGGTGGCCGGCAGTAGAGCTTGAGACCTCTGGCACCCACTGGGACAACGAAGGAAAGGGCATAGTCCTCGTCCCCTTCTCCAAGAGGGGGGATGCAGCTTACAAAGAGTTCGTCAGCAACAGCAGCGCCGGTTCCAAGCATCTGAGACCCGCGAACAACAATCCCGTCGTCTCTCTCTTCAACAAGAGATACCTGTATATGTGTATCTGGAAGTTCATGGGCTTTTTTTGATCTGTCCACCTGAGGAGGGATTATGGAGTAGGAAAGGTATAGATCATTATCGACAAGTCTTCTGTAGTGCTTCAAAACATTTTTGCTGAATTTCATTGTGCCTCTGTCGAAAATTGCTGGATTGGCCGCAAAACCAGCGAAGAAGCTTCCTACATGGTCCGGACTTCTTCCCACAAACCCCATGGAAATCTCTGCCCACTTTGCAATGGCGTTGTGCCTTTCTTTCAGTTGATCCTGGTTTTCTGGAATCATAAAAGTCTTATTTCCAGAAGTTCCCCATGAGGTTTTGAACTGCATGTGGTTTTCAGGTTTATATGCAAAATCGTACATCTCCTTCAGTGTATCTATTATACCTTTGAAATATCTGGAATTCCTGACATCAGAAATCAATTCTCCGTTGATGTAGACATGTCTTTTGCCCAGAGAATCAGCATAATCATCTCCGGTTCTCAATGGCCCTCAGCCTCCACCATATATTCAAGTCCCAGCGAAAATTGTGAATTATCATTCATCATCGAACCTCTGAAACCATCGGAAAATACGAATTTTCCACCCTCAATGGGCACTGTGCCAAGAAACATAACCAGGTTCTCAGGGATTGTTCCCCTCTCTTTCTGCAAAAGGGCTGCCAGTTTCAAGGGCTGAATCAAGTCTGTCACATTTCCACTCTGGTACCTTTTCCAGACTCCATTCTGATAGGTGTCAGAATTAATGGAAATATGATCCCAGAACCTAACAGCATCCTCCAGGGGATATGCCGTACTGGATAGGGGTTTAGAACAGGAGGCTTTGCTTCCCGCTATGGTCTTTCTTTCAATATCTCTGTCAGTGTGGTCACTTCCAAGTGTGATGTAATAAGACCCCTTTGAGATTAGCAGAACAGGTTCGATTTCCCCGGAGGTCTTTTTTCCACTGACCTTTATAACGGTCTTCTGTGTAGCCAGGTCTGGTGAGATAGGGTAAAAAGTTGGAACTTTGTCAGGGACTTCTATTCCCTGTTCCCTCAATTCCTGAAGATGCTTCTCCACTCCCTCTCTGTTTGACCCAGTAAATCCCGCAATTATCAGGCCATAGTTATCAATGACAAGTGGCTCTTTCCTTCCAGTAACTTTGAAATTCAGTTTGCTCGTAAAATCACTTCCCTGTGCTGGCAAATTTTCTCTGGTAATAGACCATAGATGTATTCTGGTTATGAATGGTGCTTGATGTCACTTTCCCTATGATCATTGTATGATCTGCTATCTCCTCTTTCATGAAGAGATCACATTCAATTCTCCCAATGGATTCATTAAGGTACGCAATACCATCTGATGTGGCAGATTTGCTGAATCTCATAAACTTCTCATCATCCCCGTCCCTCGAGAACCCAACTGCTGCATCCTCCTGTGTGCCGCTAAGCAGGCTGACTACAAATTTCCCGCTTTTTCCAATGGCTTCCAGTGTCCTGCTGCCATTGATAATGAAAACTGCAACGAGCGGCGGGTTCATCGAGACTGTTGTAAAGGAATTCATTGTGGCACCGAAGTCTCTGCCATTAAATGTAGTCGATACTACAGTAACACCGGTTGGATATCTTCTCAATAGTTCCCTGTATTCGCTTTCAGAAAATGAACTCCCCATAATGGAGAAATGCAGTTACGTATAAAGGTTTTATTTTCAAAGTGAACTATTGGTATTAATTTAATTTCTATAAGCCAAAACGGATGATAACTTAATAAATACAATTATCCAGAAGAGATAAGGTTATTTACCAATGGGTCAGATATGAATTATTTTAACTGCAACCGCAAGCAAGTTCATTTTAATTGCGATTTCATTAATTCAGAGAACTACATTAAATGTCATAAAACATGATTTTTATACCATTTTATGATTTTCCCTTATGAACAAGATTAATGACGCCGTCTCTCTAATTGTTGAAAACAATCCGATTCATGCTTTAATGGTTAAGAGCGGAGTCTGTAACAGTACGAGCCTCGCAAGAAAGATCAAACCAAGCGTTGATGCTATGCTTGGAAAGGATGTCAAGCTGAATTCCATTGTGAAGGCTATTTCTTGTCTGAAGCCAGATGAAGGGTGGGACAGGCAACTTGAATTCCTAAGGAGCTCTAACCTGACACTTGAATACAGGCACTCCGAAAGGGAAGGAGATGTGGAAAGTCTAAAGCTTGATAACTTCGTGCTAGCATACAGGGATATGGGGCATATCAGGATAGTTGAAAGGGATGTAGACGATGGAGATCTCGCCTGCATCAGGATAAGGCTTCCTGAGAATGCGTCCGGTGTTCCTGGCCTGTCACTTTTTGTGGTGCAGTATCTGATGATCCAGAGGCATCCCGTGGACAGGATATATCGGTTGGGAAGAGAGATAATGCTCATTTGCAGCACTGACGAGGCCGAGGTCATTCTCAGGCACCTGAGCAGGTTAATGTTCAGCAGAGATCCGTCTGTATAATGGTGAAATGTTTGAATCCGTCATAATATATAAAGTGAATCATTTTAACCGATTAACTTGAAATGTAGAATAAAAAAAACTAAATATCTTAGTTTTCTTAATAAAAAATGGAACACTATTACAGAGACCTGAGAGAATACCTCTCAGTACTGAAAGAAAACGATCTTCTGTATGAAATAGAAAGGCCTGTGAAGAAGGAGACTGAACTCACGGCAATCGCAAGATTACAGTACAGAGGTTTGCCGGAGGATAAAAGGAAAGGATTCATTTTCAACAATGTACAGGGAGTGAATGGAAGAAAATACAGCATTCCGGTTGCAACAGGAATTTATGCATCTTCCCTTCAGATGTATGCCCTTGGAGTAATGGCAGAGCCATCAAGGGAATCCATTGTGGGAAAATGGGAGAAAGCACAGATGAATCCTGTTAAAACAAGACTGGTCGAGAGCGCAAAGGTTCATGACATCGTCATAAAGGGGGATGCTCTGGATCAGGATGGGCAGGGCCTGGATGCACTCCCCATACCAGTTGAGTTACCTGGTTTCAGCGGTCAGATCAGGACATCGACACAGATTATTACAAGGGACCCGGAGACAGGAATAAGGAATGTAGGGAATTATTCGGCCCATCTATTTGGAAAGAGAAAGATGATGTGGGAGATCAACCGTGGAAATCAGGGGATAATCCACTGGAACAAGTGGAAAAAGATTGGAAAACCAATGCCTGCTGCAATAGTGGTAGGGGGTCCACCTTCATATTTCTTCGTTGGGGCAGCGAAAATACCATATGGTGTAGATGAGTTTGACATAGCCGGAGGTTTTGCAGGGGAACCGGTAGATATGGTAAAATGCAAAACAATTGATATGGAAGCGCCTGCTAATGCGGACATAATAATAGAAGGCCTCATTTCCACAGAATATATGGAGCCTGGAAATGCATTTGGTGAATATACCGGCTATATGGCTACCGATGTGTGGCTCAGGCCTGTTATAGACGTAACTGCCGTGACCATGAGAAAAGATCCGGTATTCGTGCATATTATGAGCCAGTTCCCGCCAAGTGAGAGCAGCAAGGTAAGGCAGGTCTCCTCAGAGAACGTATATCTGAAGTTTCTGAAGTTCGACGCAAAGATTCCCGGGGTTCTGGATGTTGCCTGGCACGAAATGAGCCAGGCACAGTGGTGTGTCATAAAAATAAAAAAGCAGAATAAATCGCATCCGTGGCAGGTTCTCAATATGGCCGCTGCCTATGATCTGAGATGGGGTAAGTTCTTCATTGTTGTGGATGATGATATTGACATCAGATCAATGGATGCCGTTATATGGGCTCTGGGATGGAGAGTACAGCCAGCCAGGGATATCAGAATATTCAGTGGAAAGATGCCTGGCCTCGATCCATCTGCTTACAACCCCGGTGCTAGCCATGAGGAGAAGGAATTTCCAGGAGGCGTTGGCAGCTCCGGAATCCTAATAGACGCGACAATCAAATATCCCTATCCTCCCACCTCTCTTCCAAGGAAAGACTTCATGGAGAACGCGCTAAAAATATGGAAAGAGCTGAATCTTCCCGAGCTGAATCTGGTAGATCCATGGTACGGGTACGAACTGGGCTACTGGCCGGATGAGTTCAGGAAAGATGCAGAGGATATTGTAAATGGGAATGTTTACAAGATAGGAGAGAGACTGGGCAAACTACGGCAGAAGGTTTAACCTTTAATGGATCAGGTCTAAGATGTCAGAACTTCTTGGCAACAAAATTCCTGAGAATATTCTTTCCATTATTTCCCCAGATGCAGATAAAAGAATCAATGCAGCAGTATTTCTTATAACCACCGACAGAGATCATTTCCCAAGAGCCGCGATGCTATCCCCTTATCAGATATGCTCTGTATCTGATGAAGAGTTCCTTTTTTCAGTATACGGAGGATCGAATACAGCGAGCAATCTAAAGGCCAATGGCATGTCGCTTTTCATCTTTCAGGATGGCGGTGGCGTAACATACATCAGATGCCGTTCGGAGGAAGACTCAGTGCATAAAATAATGAATCCCAATGCGAAGGAGATTCTCTTTACAGCTTCTGATCTTTCTGTAACAAGAGACTTTTCGGAGAAGGCTAAGATCACTTCAATCACACTTTTTGATGAATCATCAGTAATGGATAGTTATCAGAGAACATTCAGTCAGATAATGGAAATTGCAAAAAGATGGAAAGACTAATCCACTCCCCATTCCCGCCTGTGCTTTGTCTGAATGCCGAGAAGTCCCAGAGCCCTTCCTGCAGTCAGATCGACCATCCTTGAGAAATCATTAAGTTCAAAGTACAGCGGTGGAAGGGGCGGCATAATAATTCCTCCGGCCTCAGTGACCTGAAGCATGTTCCTTAGGTGGATAAGGCTCAACGGTGTCTCTCTCGTCAGGAGAATTAGTCTCCTTCTTTCCTTAAGATGGACAGAAGCTGCCCTTGCTATCAGGTTATTTTCAAAGCCGGTAGCGATGCTCGACAGGGTCTTCATTGAACATGGGGCTACGATCATTCCGGCGGTTTCAAAAGAACCGCTTGCGATTGGGGCCTCAAAATCGTTTTCCCCGTAGGACCTGGTGGCCATTGCCTCAAGATCAGAAGGCTTGAGCTTAGTCTCAATTCTCAGGGTAGCCTCAGCGCCGGAAGAAACAATGAGGTGTGTCTCCAGATCTGGTATATCTCTGCAAATATGCAGCATCCTCACACCATAAACTGCGCCAGTTGAACCTGTTACAGCGATAACAATTCTTCTCATCAGATCACTTTGTTCAATACCTGATGCAATTGCGTTTAGGTAATTAATTATTTTCTGAATTTTCTCCAAGAATGGAAACTGAAATCTATATATTGTTAATAATCCACAATGGAAACCGGAAGCTATACTACAGTAAACGGGGCAAGATTTTATTATGAGAATAGTGGAACAGGCACTCCAGTCATTTTTCTGCATACTGCAGGAACAGATGGCCGTGTCTGGAAGGAGTTTGTTTCTATGCTGCCAGATGGGATCAGGGCAATCGTACCCGATCTTCCAGGGCATGGGAAATCATGGCCATGGAAACAGTGGAGAAAAAAAAGGATTGATGTCAGGTATTACTCACTTTCAGTTCTTGAGATGATGGAAAATATTGGCATAGAAAAAGCCATTATCGCGGGTTGTTCAATAGGGGCCAATATAGTGCTTGATATCTGCTCCATGCATCCAGAGAAAGTGATAAAAGGTTTCGCGATGGAAGGTGCAGCCAGGACAGATACCTTCGAAGTTGATACAATAATGAAGACAGAGACAGGCAACGTGGAAAGAGCATTCGATTTCTGTGGAACATTATCCCAGAAGAGCAGCATCGAAAACCTTATCTGGATAAGAAGCTCAAATAACCGGGACATATATATTAACGACCTTCTTGCCTGGAATTCGTTCGATATCGCTCATGATATTGATGGCTGTAAATCTGAGATATATCTCATTAGGGGCTCAGAAGATCCTGTTGTCACTGAGGAAATGCAGATCGCTACATCCAGATTCCTCCCAAACAGCCACCTCATCACACTGGAAGGTCTAGGACATTATCCTATGCTGGAACGTCCAGATATCTGTATAAAAATATTTAAGGATCTGATTGTGGAAAAAGGCCAGGCCTAAAGAATTGCAACTGGCCTTATTGGAGTACCGGTAGTGCCTCTCATCTTCAGGGGAAGGGCAATAAAGAGAAATTCATATGTTTTGGTCTTTGCCAGTTCCTCAAGGAAGAGGTTCTCCATAATGTATACTCCAGATTTAGCAATGAGATGAAGGTGGCCCGGCTGAATTACTCCTGAGTCACTGTCAACTTTTCCAGGTACGTCCCATGCAAGATTATCCGCTCCAACAGCGTAACATTTGTCGGAAAGAAATTTGCTGACTTCTCCAGATACCCCTGCAGCATTCCGGTATTTCGAAAAATCATTCCAGTATTTCCCGTACCCTGTCCTTAACAGTATTACATCTTCTTTACCAAAAGATACTCCCTCCTGCTTGATTACATTCTGAAATTCCTTAAGGGTAACCTCATGGTTTTCAGGGAGTGGATCTCCAAGGAGTTCCGTACAATCAACAAGTACTCCTTTTCTGATTATTGGGGGTATCTCTGCTGAGTCATGTTTCTTAAAGCCCCATGGTGTTTCAACTTCGCTGTTTATTGGGGTACCGTCAAACATCTTCATGTCATAAGCCTGGTGACAGAGGGCATCAAGATGAGTACCTGACTGGTCAGTCATCACAATCAACCCAGAAGAGCTGCTTCTCCTTTTTTCCTGAGAGGTAGAATAAGAGTTTTCATGCTGCCTGTACAGGAAATATTCCATGGCAGGTTTGACAGGATCAAAGGCGGGCATTCCAGGGAATCTGTCATGTTCAAGATCTATGACCTTGGCTCCTCCTGAAATCATATCTAGTATCTTCAATCCGGTTCCTTCTGGCATTTTCACTCCCTCCTTAGATCTGGGTTGAGATCAAGTCTTGCTTCAGCTTTAATCTCAATTGCGGTATAATCAGTCCCCTCCTTTGCAACAACAGTATGAGATACGCCTCTCGGGATATGTATCATAGTCCCTGGTTTTAGATGATATTCACCGGTTTCTGTTGTCCAGGTGGCTTCCCCGGAAATGCAAATGATAACTTCATCATAATCCATGTTTCTGTGCCAGAAAGGCATGGGTTCTCTTCTCTTGGATAGTTCAACCCTTGTTGTATCGGATGTGAGAATCTTTAGAGTCGGTCCGGAGTTTTTAAGCATGTTTGGAGGAAGAAGCCCACCTGTGTCTACGTAAGATGTTCTGCGTTCAATATTTTCCTTAATATTTCCCTGTTCTCTGTTAAAAGTAATATCGACCCCTTCTGATGTCAATTTTTCAACTATTTTGTCAACCATAGTAAACTTATGATAATTGGTTTACTTTAGATAAACATATCTGAAAGTAACAATAGAAGTTCCATTTACATAAATAGTATTTATTATCAATTTCATTTAACTTGAAACATTAATAAATTAATATATGAATAGATTTAGTATATTTATATTTGTAATGTTTGAGTAAGATTATATTATAAAATCAAAAGTGTTATAGTAAAATGATTAATAATGTTTCATGAAAAACATCGATGTGCACTCACATTACCTGCCGGAATCAACCATTA
>JAJZZQ010000024.1 GCA_021797525.1 Thermoplasmata archaeon
TCTTATCCGTTGATCTCGTCTTCCCTAGTTCCATCTCCCCCAAGACGAAAGTTAATGTCAAAATTTTTTATGAACTCCGCCTCTTCATCCGTGAGACCGTACAATTCAGCAACAAGTTTGTCTAATTCTTGTATTTTACTGTATGATTTCTTAGGTATAATCTCCTTTATTTTAATCACATATCCGCCTTTTCTTATATTTATATTGATATGGCTGTTAAGATCGTAATCCCTCATCAGTCCATTCGCTTTTTCCTCCAGCTTTTCGCCGAGTTTACTGTCAATTATACCTATGTTAAGAGGGAGCGACAATATGTGTTCTGACAGGAGATGCCGCCCGTCTGATTTTGCAACGAACCACCAATAAAAGAGCGAACTGTTAAGTATTGCTGCAGCTATGGCTGCATTGCTTTTGCTGAATTCTAGAGGCTTATATTGGTCTGTAACCTTTATTTTGTATGGTCTACCTAAGGTTATTTTTCCGGTCTTATCGTCTTTGATGTAATCCTTGAAGTATTCTGCCTTTGGCACATATTCATCATAATGGGAGTGTATCCAATACTGGGGAGAGTTATGATACCATATCTTGGTTTCCCCTGAATTCAGGAAATCACCCAGAACCCTCCCACCAGATTGCGTTTTCATCTTAGCAAGTATGCTGGACTCTGTTATTGTACCGATCTTTGGAATTATTTCATCTATTGCTCCGATCCTGTATTTTATTGCCTTAAGGTCGTCGAAGAGTTTGGGCCTGTCTCTCGAATACCACCGGTGATAACTACTTGTGATCACTTCCTCCACTCCGTTGCCTTTCTGTGTGATTACAATGGTCGACCGGCAGTGTTCAATTCCTGAGAATATCTTTCCGGGTCGATCGTCAAAGTTGTAATAAGCCACACCACTTGAAGCATGGTGAATAACACTGCGGACAGAGGACATTCTCTCCGTTGAGACCAAAGATACGGGGACTATGAAACCGAACCTTCCGTCTTCATTGAGCAGATTTAAGGACCTTTCTATAAAATAAGCATGAGTATTCCCGCAGTCCATGCTTTTGTAAATAAGTGGTGTGGACTTGTCTTTTAAGGGTCTAGTTTTTTTTATTACTGCAAGGTCTGATTCATCGCAGTTCTGATCCTCAATGTAAGGCGGATTCCCTATTATGACGTCAAATCCCCCGTTTCCAAGTATGTTGACGTAATCAATATTCCAATGAATAGGCTGTCTGGAAGTTACGGCCTTCCAGAGAAGATCATTCTTGGTCTTCGAAGTTGAGTTAAAGCTTGTGAGGTAAGAATAAAAAGCCGAATTTATGGCGTTGTACAACATGTTTCTGATTTTCAATATAATGCCATGCATGACCAGGGCTTTTTCCCCTGACGCAGTCCGATATTCTGATAGAAGTATCATATAGGCTTTTGAAAAATCCTCAGTTTTGTTGCTACGGAAAAGTCTATGCAGCTCATCTCTGGTATTTTCGGAAAGTTTATTGATGACTTCCAGTTCATCAGTGCCAACAAAACCACTTTCAATAGCGGATAGAGACAGGTACAACTTTTCGTTAAGCTGTCCTTAGAATATCTTTGGGTAACTGCTAAAATCTCTGTGTACAAGATAACATTATACGAGGAAACGAGCTTAACGCCGGTAGATACAATGGGAACAACAGGAATCCTTAGAATCAGGATCTAAATCGTAACGATTTAAAAAACTGGAATTCTGCATTTTTCATTACACCATTACAGACTTTATCATATGTTCTGTCAATTGCGTCGTAGGACTCCTGCTGAACGCAATCATATGTATTATATCCCTGTTTGGGCTCATTTTCCGTGGCGGATTCAGCTTCCAGGGAATCTGTGGGTTATTCTCACCATAAAACGCTAACTGGAATTGGGTATTTCCTTGATGGGTATAATCTCAATTCTGTGGCTGTATTTACATTTCTACTGATTCAGTATAAATTTTTTTCTTACGATGCTGTGCAGCTAGGCTTTGTGACAGGAATTTCACTTCTAGGTGCAGTGGCCGGAGCCGTGCTTGTTGGCAGGATTTCTGATCTGCTCGGGCGGAGGCGAACCTATTTCCTGTACCCTATTCTGTTCATAATATTTCCTTTGGCTTCTGCACTTTCCTGGAATATCTCGGTGCTCATTATTTTCAGGTTTTTCCTGGGAATTGGCATCGGTGCTGATTATGCCGTTGGGCCGGTGTATTCCATTGAACAGATGCAAGAGTCAAGCCGAGGAAAAGGATACGGATATATCTGGGTATTTTGGAGTCTTGGGGCCGCAGTTTCATTCTTCACTGGCCTGATTGCATTACATTATGTGGGAACAGAATCCTGGAGGATAGCGCTGGGAATATCTTCCATCCCTGCTACTTTACTAATTTTCATAAGGTTTGACGTTCCTGAGTCCGAGAAGTGGACATCGACAGACATCAGTAAGAATCATTCCAGCACGGACAATGAACCCTGTTTGCGCCAAGCAGAATCAGTTGGAAATGAAAACCAGCTTGGCGTTTCGAAACTCTTCAGGGGCAATCTGGGATACAGGACTGTTGTGGTCTGGACACAATGGATTCTGCTTGATATCGGTTCCTATGGTTTCACCCTGTATACTCCCATAATTGTAAGCCAGATAGGATACGGCATATACAGTTCCCTTGTTATCACTGGCATCCTGTATACTTTTGGATTCCTGGCTGCCATTATCTCTATGGGCTGGAATGACAGATACGGGAGGAAAATAATACAGGAGATGGGCTTTTTCTTTATGGCTGTAGGAATGTCGATGATACTGATTTCCAGTGAGTTAAGGGGACAGTTTGCATTGCCAATCAGTTTTGCCGGCCTTATTCTCTGGTTTGCAAGTGAGAATATCGGCCCTGGCAATACCATGGGGCTCTATGCCATGGAACTCTTTCCAACCAGGCTCAGATCCACATCAATGGGGGCAGCTACTGCAATTACAAGATTGGTTTCCTTCCTCAGCGCATTCGAGTTTCCCCTGCTGTTGATAATTGTGGGCAGGGAGGCCTTTTTCATTCTAATGATTGCAGTTATGTGTGCAGCATTCTTATTCACAGTAGTCTTCACGCCTGAAACAAGGGGGCTTACTCTGGATCAGGTGGTCAATTATAAACTCAAAAAGGGAAAGCTGGTGCCTTGATGGCACTACCCATTCTTCAACTTAGAAACCTGTGATTCCTGGAATGTTCTCTGCCTGAAATAATAGGTAAGTGCAGAAATTGGTATGACTATAATGAGTATGAGAAAAGCCGCAGAAGACCCTGGGTGAAGTTCTCCGGTTGTGATGAGCCCGTATGAGGATAGTGCCAGCGTATACCAGTTCTGTGGAGCTAAAAATAGCGTTGAGGCGTAATCAATGGCGGACCGTACAGTAACGAACAAAAATCCCTCAAGTATTCCTGGCAGCACAAGAGGCAGGAGGATTTTGACGATCAGGTCATATGTTTTACGGCCCATCACCTGTGCTGCCTCAAGCAAACTGTTTGAAAGTGAATCGAATGATATGGAAACAGAATTGCTGGCGTATCCAAGTCTTCCTGTTGTATAACCTAGGATCAGCATAACAGGAATTTTATCAATAAGGAAACCGGTGTAGTGGTTATTGTAGAGAGATAGGAAACTTATTCCAATTATAATGTTTGACATCGCAAAAGCAAGCATGATAATGAGATTTAGGTACCTCTTTGATCTTGCTCCTGAAACTTTCGAATTATATGATATCAGCACGGATATGACAACAGCCAATGCTCCTGCTGCAACCGTGGTTATGATTGTTGCGTAAATGGAGAAGGGATAGAGCGAAAGAGCAGAAGAAAATCCCGAAGTGCTGAAAGACTGTGGTATTACGGAAAGTATCCACTTGCTGGAAAATCCGCTTAATGAGATTATTATTACTTCAATCACTGGCAAAAGGCTTATGGCTGCAGAATAGGCAACAAGAGCATACTTTATGCCTGTCTTCCTTATCATATTCTGGTGAAATCCTTTCCCCTGTATGGTTGCACTCACTTTCCGGGTAACAAAGGCCTGAATCACAATCGCGATAAGATTGATGAGAAATAGAACAAAGAGCATTGCCGTAGCTATTTGCCAGTTGAAGAATGAGAAGAGCTGTGTATACGCAGATGAACTAATGACCTGGAATGATGGGGGTGCAAGAAGCAAAGGGACCGAAAGAGAACCAGTTGTAAGAAGAAATACAATAACCATTCCTGAAACAATGCCCGGCGTCAGCAGAGGAATGGTAACGCCGAAGAAAGTCCTAATCCGAGAATTTCCGTTAGCAAGCGAAGCCTCAACGAGCCTGTACTCGAGATTGTTGAAAGAAAGTGTTACATAATTTACCATGAAAGGTATCATGGCAATCGTCATAACACCTAGAAGCCCGTAAAACGAGTATATTATAGAAAATCTGCTCCCAGAAATGCTGTTCATAATTATGAATACATATGCAATTATGAAGCCTGGAATTGCTAGGCTGATCATCAGAATTGTCCTGATAATTATCTTCGCTCTTGAATCAGTCCGGCTAAATAAAATTGCAATTGGCAGAGAAAGAAGGAAAGACAGCAGAACTACGGATATGCCCAATATTACCGTATGCAACACTGCGGCCGAATAGTAACTGTTCCTGAAAACTGATATATAGCCTGAAAGCGAAAATTTGAGACTCTTTGGGTTAGTCAGGAGCAAAAGGATTCCATTTGGTACTCCAGCCAAGGAAGTAACGAAGAAACTTACTAATGGCAAAATGATTAGAAAAAGAAAGATAACTGAAATAATAATTTTAAATTTAAGACCATTACTGCTCATGGATTGGCTGCCTTCCCTATGTTAGAAAGAAGGCTGCTGTCCATATAATAATTTTCCAGGAAAACTGTTGAAATCCCCTGGGGTTCCGGAGACTGTTTTGACAGCCCGTAAGGAATGACAGAAGACGACGATGTGAGATTGTTAAACACGCCGGTAAGGTAACCGAAGTTGTTTGTTGTGAACGTCTGGTTGTATGGGAATATGTCATTCTCCACCTGTGAGATGGAATATGAACCTGCTGGAACAGGAACTCCCGAGATGATCGGAGGCTTGTGGAATATGCTCGTTATGTTTTGCTGCCCTTCCTTGGAGAGAACCCAGTTTACGAATTCCTTTGCATATGTCATGTGCGGTGCGCCATTCACTATTGCCATTGCAGTTGGGCCCAGCACTGTTTCATTGGGCAAAGCTGGTACAAGTGGATAGCCGTTTTCCTGTGCATAAAGTGTCGGCATATATGTCCAGTCAATTGTTATTGCTGCAGTGCTGCTCTGTCCTAGGGCCACTTCTGCATTCTCGTCATCAGTCTGTATCTGGGAAGTTAGTGTATTATTCAGAACTGCCCAAACATAAGCATGGTAATGCGCCTGTGCTGTGGCAGTTACATTGTTGTATTTGTAAAGGAAATACTGGTACATGAGAGAGAAATATGCTATCGCTGTTGTTGTTGAAGTAGATGGGTTCTCCATTATGATTTTTCCCTTGTAGACTGGATTTGTCAGATTCAAAAATGAGGTTGGAAAAGGAGCATTTCCCAAGTTGTGTGTGTTAACTGACATTCCAAGAACGGCATATGTGAATGGATACCATGTCCAGTTCGCTGATCTCCATAATCCGCCATGTAGGTATTCGCTTTGATTGGCTATTGCCGGCGGGGTATAGCTGGCGAATATGTTGTGCGACTCAGCGCTTATATAAGCAGAAGGAGCCCCCCCAAACAGAACATCTGCCTGTGGATTGGATGCATCTGCAATGAGCTTCCCTGTAAGATCACCCATTGCTCCGTATGTAGCTACCACCTTAATGCCAGTGGCATTAGTGAAGTTAGCAAAATATTTGCTTGCAAGGGTGGAGCCATAATCAGCATATATTACTACTTCCTTTGTGGCAGTTTTTGATGAGTTGTAATAAGCAACTCCGATAGCTATTGCAGCCACTACAATTACAATAGCAACTATTACTGCTATTATTGATTTTTGCACCATGTTTGCCAAGCATCACATAGAAATACTTTGCTTAAACCTTATCTGACTATTTTATATAATATATATACGAAGAATTTGTGGGCCGAACCCCAAATTTATTCGGTGAAAAGGAATGCCCTGTTATCGGCGGGTGAAAGCCTCACTGGCGATCCATACTGCATCGAAACAGTTTCTTCCACAACAATATTTATTGTGGAACCGTCCTCAAGGCTAACGATCAGGTGATTGCTGCCGGAATAAAATTTGTCTGAAACTACCGTGCCGTTGATCCATCCATTATCATTTATCTTCAGATCACCAATCCTTACGGAGACCATACAATCAGCGCCGATGGTTACCTTTGATTTGTTGATTTGCGAAACTGTAATTTCCCTGCCGTTTATAGTGACGTTGTAAGCACTATTCTTCTCCGCATTTACGTGGCCTCTGAATGTGATTATCTCGTCCATGAAGCCGGCAACAGTATTGTTCACTGGATCATAATAAAACGTCTTCTGGTCGCCAATTTGTTCTATCACCCCTGCATTCATAACCGCTATTCTGTCAGAAAGCAGCTGAGCTTCTTCCTGATCATGTGTGACAAATAAAGTCGTTATATTCAGATTCCTTGTTATGCTCAGTATTTCAAGCTGGAGGTTTTTCTTTACCTGACGATCGAGGTTGCTCAGAGGTTCGTCCATTAGAAGAATTTTTGGTTTAACAGCAAGAGCCCTAGCAAGTGCTACCCTCTGCAATTGACCGCCAGATAGCTGTGAAGGCATGCTGTCTATCTTATCCATAAGACCTACCTTTTTCAGAAGTTCCTTAACGACCTCATCCCTGTTGGCCAATGCAGTATGATCTCCTTGCAAAACAAATTCTATATTTTTCCTTACGGTCATATGCGGCCAGACAGCATAATCCTGGAACACCATTCCTATTCTTCTTTTTTGTGGCGGAAGATTCGTCACATCTTCACCATCGAAAAAGACTTTTCCGCTCTCTGGCGTTTCCAGGCCCGCCAAAATTCTAAGGAGAGTTGATTTTCCAGATCCACTGTAACCAACTATTACAAAGAATTCGCCCTTTGAAACTTCAAATTCAATATCTTTCAAGACCCGTTTGCCCGAAAATGATTTGTTGAGGTTTTCAACGCGAATCATGGGTACCTCGTTCAATGTAACACCAGCTCCATTCCAATCCAATGGAAAATGTGAAACCATGTCTATAATCTTTGTCTAATCCTCCGGAATCTCATAATAAAAACTTCTGTTCCTCTTATAATGAATGAATATTGTCAAAAGAAGAATATTGCATAACCCCCATGCGGTAATTCATCTTTAAAATAAGATGGGTGTTGTTTGTATATAACAACAACCCAACTGTTCAAGGAAAGAACAGTAATAAAAAGATATAATCCCTCTACAATGAATTGCCTCTCAGACGCATGAAGGGCCTCCTTGACCTCAGGGATATTGAAAACTACGATGATGATCCGAGGAAACAGAGCAGGAAGAAGAACGGAAGACCATTTATTCTTCCGGACTTGATCATTGAGATACTAGCAAGAATAAGGGCAGTGTTCAATGCATCATTCAGGTCAGTGGAAACATATCTGAGAATATTCCAGGAGACTATCAGTATTCCGAGAATCTCTTACACGTATATATTCAGAAGGATAAGGAAGATCAAAGTGCTCGAGATCATTAATGCATCCTCTTCTGTTGCTGTGGATTCAACAGGCTTCTAGACAACAATAAGAGTGGACTAACTTTAAAACAAATGGTCAAAGTAGAGAAAGGGTCTGATCAAACTGCATGTCTCTTCTGACACTGACAGGATCGTGGTGTACTGGATCCGATTAGATTCAGACAGCATGAGCATGGAGAAATGCTTATATAGGGGGAAAGTCAAGGGAGGGGGAGTTTTTAATCTCCTGCCGGTTCCAGAGGTGACTGTATGGTAGGGAAGGGCACATACCGGACAAAGGAGGAGAAGGCAAGGATCGTCATGGAGGTGCTTTCCAACTCCTCCACCATATCGGAGATCTGCAGGAAGTACAACGTTGCCTCATCCGCCGTGTACAAATGGAGGGACGAGTTCATTGCCGGAGGTACAGCCGCAATGGAACATGGCAAGTCCACGGTGGAACAGTCGCTTATGAAGGAAATAGACGAACTGAAGGGCATAATTGGTGAATTGACCATTGCAAACGAAACCTTAAAAAAAATTCAACGTACGAGGAGAGGTGGGAAGCCATGACTGAGCTTATTGCAAATGGCCTCTCAAGATCCAGATCATCTTCCCTGACAGGGGTTTCCAGGTCCATGATATATTACAGGCACAGGGAGAGGAAACCAGAATACGATGCTGATCTGGAAAGACGCATTTCCAGTATTGTGGAGGAAAGACCATCATACGGCACAAGGAGGGTGACGGCAATGATCCGCCGATCCGGTTTCAGGATCGGCAGGAACCGTGTAAGAAGACATATGCGTCACATGAACCTCATTTCCACAAATAAGAAGATCCGCAGGAAACATGCCCCCAGGGCAATTGTCGTTGCTAGACCAAACATCATGTGGGAGACGGATTTCACAAAGATACACATAGAAGGTGAGGGATGGATATATCTCACGGCATACCTGGATCTCTGCTCAAGGAAGATAAAGGGATACCTCGTATCCTGTATGCCAGGAACAGCCGAGATGATCGAGGCCCTTGACAATGCAATCCTTGGTACGTTCCCTGATATGAATG
This sequence comes from Thermoplasmata archaeon, assembly GCA_021797525.1. Next base: position 8,790 of record JAJZZQ010000024.1, read on the forward strand.
TGAGCGGTCTCAGGATCAGATCAGACAATGGATCACAGCTCACATCATCCGGATACGAGAGGCACCTCAGATCACTGGGAATAAAGCATGAGACCATACACGCACACACTCCGGAAGAGGATGGCCACATTGAATCATACTTCGGGAGATTCAAGGATGACTACATATACACAAGGGAATTTGTCAGCCTTGAGGACTTCAGGAAGCATATGGAATGGGCTGTATCCGACTACAATACAAAGAGACCACATTCCTCATTGAATTATATGACACCGGAAGAATTTGAATCCGCAATATTGAATGAAGATTTCAAAAAGAAGTGGTTAGAAAATGAAACTGGGAGGTACAAACATGTTGAATTACTTGAATGAACTCAGAAAACTGTCTGAAGGGAGTGGATCCAGATCACTCGCCCTCCTTGACAGAGTCTGGAAGCTTGGTATTTCCTTAAGGCCCATCATGGTCAGATATTCCTCATGATTGATGAGGAATACCCCGGCAATTGAAAACGGCTGGCAGGGGAATCCGGCTGCGAGTATATCATGATCAGGGATTTCAGCAGCGTCAATTTTAGTTATATCCCCCTCCGGCTCCTCACCGAAGTTGGCCTTATAGGTAATTCTTGAGAATTTGTTCCACTCTGATGAGAAAACACATCGGCCTCCGAGTTCCTCCAGCGCGACCCTGAAACCGCCTATACCCGCAAACAGATCGATAAATGTAAATGTGTGCTTTCCCATTTTCAGAGCCTTTAGTGCCTGTGGAATATTAAATTTTGGCAGGTTAGGCATTGAAATATATCGGGGGATTTGAACAGCTGAATTATTACTGATTCAGACAGTGAATAACTTTTAGGTACTAGAGAAATAAAGTTTTATGCCGCAGTTGCTGGATGTTTCACATGTGTCAAAAAGGGGATCTTCCCTGAGGGTAACGTTTCCTAAATCAATCCGTGAAAAACTTGGACTGAAAGAAGGAGACATCTTGGGGTTTTACGAGGAAGACGGAAAAATCATACTAAAGAAGGTTGATTGAACCAAGCAGATCAAGCATCAGTTTTCAGGACATGATTTCAATGTCCCTGATGAATTCAAAGTCAATCAGGAGGCATAGATGATCCCTGGTTTTCACCATGACAACCGTGCCAGAATAAGAGAGGAATACGGCCTTAAAAGGCTCTTTCAGTTCCATTGGAAGATCGGGGCCTTGGCCAGGGCATGGATATCCAACGGCTGTGAACGGATCACCGAAGTCCCTGCTGAAGGGATATATGGCAATATTCTGCCCTTCCCTGAGCTTCTTAATTTTCAGGATAACCTCTTTTTCCACAGGGCAGTTGTAGCTTAGAATTATTAAGCATTTTCCACCGTGCAGGCTGCACGCAGGTTACCTTTAAGCCAAGAAACCATGGCCGCGATTTCATCACTTCAGTCACAGTGAAAAATTTTAAACCCATCATTTCCTGATCAGATGAATGCTGGTAAGGGACATTGACAAGAAGCTGGATATGAGGATCGTATTACGGGTGA
>JAJZZQ010000016.1 GCA_021797525.1 Thermoplasmata archaeon
TATTGAGTTCAATCTCACAAGCGGAAACCAGAGCTATTTCATAGGTTATTCTGGAAACTATTCCCCAGAACCCCAGTACGGATCTCAGTTGATCAACAACAAAAATGTTACAATAGATATACTGTTCGTTTCCGGCTATAGGGTTGAATTTACAGCTTCAGGGCTTCCACCTGTGAACCCTCTGACCGGAGGCATTGACAGCTTCACAGTTTTCCTGAAAAACAGTGTCCTGAGGTTCGAGACAACCTTTAAAGATACAAATTCCGGAGGAGTTGCAACTGCAGTTGTTCCTGATGGTGTATACAGCTACAGGGCATTAGCTGCTGATGGAAACTATGTGGCAAAAGAATCCTCCTTAACTGTTTCAGGGTCTCCCGTTCAGGAAGTGATAAACTTCACTCTGGGGACTTTTTCCATAAAGTTCGTGGAAACAGGCCTCCCACAGGGTCAGGAATGGTCGGTTTCAAATCAGACAACAACACTATATTCAAACAACACAACAATAGACTTCATCTCCCTAGGGGGCGAATATCAATTCCAGTTGAACTATTCAAAGAACTATGTTCCGTCATTCCTGCTTCTCAGCATGAATACTGCAGGAGTGAACAGGACATACTATGTTAAATTCACATACGGATATTCGGTAAACATAACTGAATCAGGGCTCCCATCTGGAACCAACTGGAGCATTGCCCAGGGTGAATATCTCTACTCCACAAACCAGTCAAGCTTGTTACTTGAATTTCCAAATGGAACTTACAATTTCACCGTTTATAAGGTTCTGGGATATACCCCAACTTATACTGGAACTTTCGTTGTGAACGGGAGCAACATCAGCATTCATGTATACTTTACCAGGGAACAGGTTCTGAGTGGAAAACTGGAGCTCGCATATGTACTTGCAGCTCTAGCGCTGATAGCAATTATAGCGGTCGTCTTCATATCCAGAAAATAGGAGAGGAATCCTTGCAAATCAGTTTTTACAAATATTTAATTAGGTTAACCTAATTTCTCTCAATGGGCATTGACCTTGTACTGATTCTGTCAGCAATAATGGGGCTCTCAATTCTTATCTCATACCCCCTGGTCATGTCAAGGTCCATAACAAAAGAAAGTTCATCACTTCTGACCGCGTTCGCAGCCGGAATCCTTATTTTTCTCATAGCAGACATTTTTCAGACTGCCTCTTCCACTCTGTATAACACTTCCCTTCTTGGATATGGGACAAATCTGGCTTATGATATGATATTTGTGTTTTCTGTTGCAGCAGGATTCTTCCTTCTGTTTGCATTTGAGTTCAGATCAACAGTGGAAATCAAGGCCATGCATCTTTCCCTTCTGATTTCCATAGGGATAGGCCTGCAAAATCTTACCGAGGGAATGGTATTTGGCTCTCAGGCCTTCAGCATTGGCCTTACGGGAGTGGCACTTGTAGTTTTTGCCGGGTTCATACTTCAGAACATAACAGAAGGTTTTCCTATAGGGTCCCCTTTCATGGGCAATACAACCTCAGGCAGGAATCTTGTCCCTTTTTTCTTTCTTATAGGAGGTGTGCCAACCATAATAGGCGGAGGTGTAGGGTACTATTTCAATTCGCCATCCCTTGATCTCCTGTTCGATGGCCTTTCCATTGGAGCCATCATATATGTAATTCTCCCAATGCTCCGTATCATATTATCCGGATCCGGAGGAAGGATGCGCCAGTATCTGTACGTGTCTCTTTTCTCAGGATTTATAGCAGGAATGCTGGTAAATTTCATTTAAATATATTATTTAGGCACCGTTTCCAATTGTTTAAATAGTTTCATTCACTGATTACGTATGGACGAGGAATCAATTATAGAAAGTTTTGTGAAAGTAATAGAGGGAACAAAGAGCACTGCAGAATTTGTATTCACAGACCTGAGCATAAAGATGCCGGGAATGAATGCATCTGTAGTTGTGAATGGAACAGTCAGCGTTACAGCAAGACCAATACATGAAAGAACATCCAAATAAGGGAAAATAAGAAATGCCTTTACCTCAGATTCAAGGTACAGTAAATGTAAGGCTTAACAGAAGTGAAATTGCAAGGGTTGATTTCTCCGGCAATACTGTAAAAATCAACCTCAATGACATAGACTACGCCAAACATCTTTCTGGAAAGGCCCCTCATGGTTTGAAGAAGTTATCCACGCTGAGGCATATTGCCACTCTACTTTTTCACATAGGACTGACTGTAAAGGTCTTTGAGGGAAAAGGTGAACTGGTGTCAATGGGGAAGGAGATACATGGAATGCTTGGTCATTTCAAGGTAAACCTTATCAGAGCCAGGAAATTTATCTGAAATGATTTAGAATTCTACTTCAAATATATTTAAAACAATCTACTATTATAAACCTTAATTAACGTTGTACCGATTAACCCGTACTGGTGATCTTATGCCCGAAACTAATGAAAAACCTGAATTTTCACGTGGACTTGAAGGAGTAATTGCGGCAGAGACAAAGATAGGATATGTTGATGGGCAGGCTGGAAGGCTTGTCTACAGAGGCTACGAGATCTCTGAACTTGCCGGAAAATCAAATTATGAGGAGGTTTCTTACCTACTCGTCAATGGTCACCTCCCTAATGAAAAGGAATATCGCGATTATGACAGGAAGCTCAAGGAGTTAAGGACCCTTAAGCCCGATACTTATAGCTTGATTAAGGAAATAGGTAAAAGCTCACACCCCATGTCAACTTTGAGGACAGTTGTTTCATACATAGGTGCTAAGGATCCAAGAACAGTGGAGCCAGATCTGGAAGAACAGCATGACCTTGGAATCGAGCTTATTGCCAAGATGCCAACAATAGTTGGTGCAATCAACAGGGTATACAGGGGAGAAGAGATTGTGAAGCCAGACCATGATCTCACATATTCCGATTTCTTTTTCCATCAGGCAATGGGAAGGAAACCTTCAGATGTGGAGTCAAAGATGCTTGATACAGCGCTGATACTTCATGCAGATCATGGAATGAATGCCTCTACATTTGCTTGCATGCTAACTATCTCAACACTTTCTGATATGTATTCAGCAGTTACGTCAGCAATATCCGCCCTGAAGGGGCCACTCCATGGTGGAGCAAATGAGAGGGCACTGGCACTTATAGAAAAAGTCGGATCACCCGAAAATGCCGATAAGGTTATCGGAAAGATGATCGAGAATAAAGAGAAGATCATGGGATTCGGTCACAGGGTTTACAAAGTGTATGATCCCAGAGCAAAGATCCTCAAAGAATATGCTCATGAGGTAACCTCCATGAACGGAAAGGAAGAGCTTTTCCATACTGCCAATAAAATTGAGGATGTAATGATTTCCAAGCTTGGCAGCAAAGGAATTTTCCCCAATGTAGATTTCTATTCCGGAATGCTTTACAGCTCCATAGGCTTCAGCAGAGAGGTGTTCACACCGATCTTTGCCGTTGGAAGGATTTCCGGTTGGGTCGCAAGGTCTCTTGAATACGTCAGGGACAACAGGCTCTTCAGGCCGAAAGCCCTTTACAGTGGTTCCAAAGAGCTCCTAAAATATGTGCCTATAAATGAGAGAGACTGAAGGCAAGGGAATACTTGTACTGGACACATCGGCAATACTGAACGGGGTAAGCCCTCATCAGTTGGGGGAAATCTGTACAGTTCCCGAGGTGATCCAGGAAATAAAACGCGGAGAGCTTCACAGGATTCTGGATTTTTACGGGGATCTCCTCCGTGTAATTTCTCCATCAAAAGAGAGCTTGGAAATCGTCACGAAAAAAGCCAGATCAACGGGCGATTTGAATAAGATGAGCAGAACGGACATTACAGTTCTTGCTCTTGCAGTTGATGTTAATGGCATAGTGCTTTCGAACGATTTCTGTATCCAGAATGTAGCCAGTTCCTTGGGTGTGAAGTTCCAGGGTGTTAATTCAAAGCAGATAAGCAAAAGAGTGATATGGAAGTCATCATGTACAGGCTGCGGCCGGAATTATGATCCGGACGTACGGATCTGTCCGGTATGCGGACATGAGACAAGACGCAGGGGAAAAGCAATAAGCGATGTTTGATTTATCATCATATGATAGACATATCGCTGAAACTGAGCAGAGATCTTATAACATATCCAGGAGACCTCTGTTTTGAAAGCTATGAATACAAGACACATCCCAGGGATCAGGTCCACATAACAAGGCTTTTGCTGGAAACACATAGCGGCACACATTTTGATGCTCCTTTCCACGCAATGCCTGATGGCGTTAAATCATCCCATGTCCCTCTTGAGAATTTCATAGGCGAATGCACGGTCTGTGAAGTTTCTGGAAACAGTGTGAAAGCCTCTGACCTGCCGTCTAAACACAAAAAAAGGATTCTTTTCAAAACAAAAAATTCAGAACTTTATAAAACAGGAAAATTTGAGACGGATTTCTGCTATGTGGCAGAGGATGCAGCCAGAGAACTGGTAAAGCGAGGAGTGGTTCTCGTTGGTATAGATTATCTCTCAATAGAGCAATTCGGAACAAAGGGAATGAAGGTGCATAAAATAATTCTCAGCAGCGGGGCCTCCATACTTGAAGGCATAGACCTCAGCTCGGTATCTCCAGGAGATTATGATCTCCTGTGCCTTCCCCTGAAGCTTGACACAGACGGTGCACCCTGCAGGGCAATCCTAAGATGAAGAGGGAGCACGGTAGTTTCTCCCGCCTGTTAGAACGATAGCTGCTGAGATTGCTGCAACTGCAAAGGCATAGAGATAGGAATACTGTGAGCTGACCACATAAAGCAGCCCCATTATTATGTTCCCGGCAAACAGGCCTATGCTCCTGCTGGAGGACAGCCACCCCATGGACCTTCCGGCACCAAGTCCTGATCTTATCTTTGAGACTATTGTTGGCTCGAAAGTCTCCACTGCACCAGTTCCAAATGCTATTATTCCGACTCCAGCATAGAGCAAAAGCGAAGGCTCACCGAAATGCAGAACGAGCACAAACACAAGAGATCCTGCTGCGGAAAGCAGATATCCTGCAATCCCCAGGAACCTGATCTCGCTCTTTGCAGCGAATGAACTGTAAATGAAGCCAGCCAGAGCTGAGAGCCCCATGAAGACGGAATAACTTCCAATTCCAAGGACAGGATTCGATGTGTCTGATATTATTGTGATTATGGGATACCCCATACTGTAATAGCTGAATCCAAAGAGTGAAGTGGCAATCAGTATGGACAGAAATGTCCTTCTGTTTCCAGGAGACAATTTTGTATCAGAATCGCCACTACTTTTGGCAGAATTGAGCCCTTTCGATGTAAATAGCAGCAGAAGTGTGGAAACAGTTATGGGTATAATGGTAACAAGAAAAATTGTCCTTATCTCAATCCTCGCAGTAAGCAGAAAAATAAGAATGAAGGTGGCGATCAGACCACCTCCAACATCAAGCCCATGAAGAAGGCCAAAACCCATGCTTCTGTTCTCGCTGCTCACTGAATTTGCAAACATTACCCTTCTGGAGGGTGTCCGGAAATTCCTCATCCACCATCCAGTGGATCTGATTGAAATGGCACCGGCCGCATCCCTTGTAAAGGCTGTGAACGAAAGAATCGGAATGAGGGCATTTCCTATGATCGCAACTTTTCTATGCCCGTATCGGTCTCCGGCCCTTCCCCCTATATATGCAAAAAGAGAACCAACGCCAAAGTTCATGGCTTCGGCAATACCATAAAGGTATACAGGGGCCCCAAGTACAAAGACAAGAAAATAGGGGAATCCTGCCATCAGTACCTGATAACCCATATCCGCAAAGAAAGCTGAAAATGAGATAATTAAGACATCTCTGCCGAATTTACGGAGCTCCATGGAAGATTCCAGATAGGTAAGACCTAATTACAGTTTCGATCGGTACTGCATCTAATGGATCAGGAAAACTTCACAGGTGACCCTTATTCTTCAGGTACTGGGAGAAACTTTCAGCAAATTCCATCATATCTGCAACTATTCCATAATCAGAGTACCTGAAAATGGGTGCTTCTTTATCACTGTTGACAGCAATAACCTTCCCGCAGTACCTGATCCCTACCACATGGTTTGCCTGCCCTGACACTCCCATTGCAATATAAACATCCGGAGATATGGAAAGTCCAGTGAGTCCTATCTGCTGCTGCCTGGGGAGGAATCCCATATCCACAATGGGCCTTGTGCCACCAAGTGATGCACCAAGGAGATTTGCCAGGTCAAGCAGTATTTTTACATTGTCTCTCTTCTTTATACCTCTCCCTGCCCCAAGTACAATTCTGCTGCCATTCAGGGGCCTGAAATCAGACGAAACTTTCTCATGGCCAACAACCTTCTCACTCTGGGAATTATCAAGCTGAAGCTTTACCTTTTCAGGTGCCCGGGATGGAAGAGATCTTCTGAACATACCTGGTCTTACCGTAGCCATTTCAGGTGTGGTCTTCGAATATATCGACGCAATTATTGAGCCTCCGAAAGCAGGCTTGTACTGTATCAGGTGACCATTCTCAATCTTGATATCAACACAGTCGGCTGTCAAACCGATTCTCAAGGTTCCTGCAATTCTTCCGGCTATCTCTCTTCCTGGCACAGTGGATGGAAAGAGAACATATTTGGGTTTTTTCTCCTCAATAAATTTAAGAAGCGTTCTGGAAAAAACAAGCGGATCTGAGGTGTCTGCAATGAAGTGCTTACCGCATGGCACTGTGTCCTCCTGAGCAAGATTCGTTAACATGACCGGATCCATATGTTCCGTTTTCGCCAACTCTGTGATTCTTGTCCCTATCTCAGATGCGGAAATTGGATCGTTGAAACCAACGCCCAGGATGAGATCACCCTTCCCGGAATATGGTTGTATATCAATTTTTTCTGCTTCTCTGTCATTATTGGCGCCACTTTTAATTATAGATAATATCTTTTCGAAGGCGCTGTCATCAAGATCCAGGAACTGGCATTTCCTTGTACTTTCCATGCCAGCGGTTCCTGTTACAACTGTCGGGCTCATTTCAGTTCCTGTTAATTCTATACCAAGTGATTTTGAATCCATTGAGACTATGCGCTCTTTCATGTCTGGGGTATCAGGTTTTATTGCCCTTGCACGGTTTATCTTCTCGCTTACAGAAAAGACAGCTGGAAGATCGAAGATAAGATCACTTAGACCATCTTCATTTTCATGCTGAACTTTTACCTTCCCATTTTCAGCACCAATTTCTATCTTTGATATGCTTGACTTGAAAGCCCATCCAAGCATTGAAGCAATCTCAGAAGGGACTTGAGACGTTTCTCCATCAAGGGAGTACTTTCCAGCCAGAACCAGATCTCCACCGGTTTGTTCAATAAATTTCGCAAGTATTGTCGAAGTTGCCAGGGTATCTGACCCGCCAAATCTTCTGTCAGTGAGAAGATAGGCCGAATCCATTCCCATTTTCAGGCACTCATTGAGCATATCTGCAGCACTTGGAGGGCCCATAGTGACTACAGCAGTCTCTGCACCATATCTCTCCTTTAGCCTGATCGCCTCCTCAACGGCCTTCTTGTCAAAGGAGTTTATCGTCAGGGGGACACCCTCCCTGACGATTCTCTTTGTTTCCGGATCAAACTTTACCTGATCAACATCAGGGATCTGCTTTGCTAAAACTATTACCTTCACTTCCCTTCCATTGATAATTTCTATTTATGATTTAGGTGAATTTGAAAAAGGGAATAAGCAAATTTTATGAAAGAACTGTTATGAATCATCATTATTGTGATAAAGAACTCCTTAATTGATCTTTACATGATAGAATAAGTCTCGATATCTCTATAGAAATAGGCTGTTATTTTCATGAAAAAAACAGAAGGAAAATATTATTTGAGTTTCTGGCTGCAGGCATGGCTTTTCTTTTTATTGCCTCAGCTGCGTCGAGTATGCCATACGCACACAACCAGGCTGCATCTCGCACGAGGTGAACTGTTGCAAACATAGTCGTTACTTTTTTCATTTACTTTCTATTGTTCTACGTACTCCACCAGCTTCTTGGGAGCCTATACTCATCTCTCTTGGCATTTGGGATAAATCTCAACCACTCTGCACTTGAGGCGTTAACTCTTGCTGATCCTTTCAATGTAGTATACAGTATTGCAGGAACAATTTCCAATAACCCTTACATCGGGTTAGGAGGCTCTCTATCTTCAGGCAATGTACCAGTTCTGGTGCAAGTAAATCTGGCAATCAGTACTGCTGCACTCATATTGTGGGTTGGGGTTCCATTGATTGCTGCATTGGTAATCTGGAGAAGATCAGAATAAAGCGGGTTGTGCTCCCTGAACCTGAAACTTTATGACTCAGTCTGTCAGAACAATTCAAATGAAAACTAATGAGGATCAGAATCTACTATTCAAAATGGTAAAGAAGATAAAGAAAAAATAGAGTTCAGCTGGATACTTCCTCCAGTGATTTTCTTGAAGAGGACGGTCCCAGAAGAGCAATAAGCCCGGCAATTAGGCCTGTCACTGCAATGAATTTGAACCCGAATCCGAAACTGTATGTTGTAACTAGTATGGGCAGAAGTATTGCTCCAAGTGCGCCTCCACCATGTCCAATACCATCGGTGAGGGCAAATCCGGAACTCCTTGCCCTTGTTGGATAGCTCTCTGCCGTGTATGTGTATGCAACCTGCAGGTACATTCCAAGTGCCATTGATACGAGGAAGGCACCAACGAAAAGGGCATCCCTTGTGCCAAGGGAGAATATGAACATACCTATGAACCAGACAATGGTATCCGCAAGGATAACAAATTTCCTCTCAAACTTGTCAGCCGTTACAATCATTATGATTGCTCCAACGGGGTAGCCAATTGCACCAACTGCTAGGTAAATTATGGATGATGAAACAGAGGAATGTGGAATAAGCGTAGCCGCATCCCCGAGAAAAGCGTAATTGCCAATATACCAGAAGAACCACATCACGACAAGAACTGTCAGTCTTATGGAATATGGTTTCCTGAAAAGATACAGTGTCGGGAAACGATCCTTGTAAATCTCCACCTCAGAGGGAACAGGCTCAGGCAATTCCCCCACCTTCTTTCTTGCAGTTCTTTCCATTCTCTCCAACACTGCCTCAGCCTTGGCATAGTTCTTCTTTCTCTGAACAAGCCATCTCGGAGATTCCGGTAGCTCAAATCTCAGGGCAAGGGCTATAACTGCTATTATTCCCCCTATGACAAACAGGTATCTCCAGCCAGGTCCAATATCGCTGGCAGGGATGAGGAGAAGTGCTATAAATGGAGTAACTGACTGCCCAAGAATACCTATAAGGAATGTGTAGACCGTGATTCTGCCTCTAACCTTGGGAGGTGCAAATTCGCTTACATAACTGGAAACCAGGTTTAGGTCTGCACCCAGGCCAATTCCTGTGATGAATCGGAAAACTGTAAGCATCGCAACATTGACAGAAAGAGCATCTCCAAAAGAGCCAAGTGCGGTAAGGCCCATTGTGAGTATCATTGACCTGTATCTACCTGTTATGTCTGCAAGTGAACCTATCAGATAGGAACCTATGGCATAGCCAATAAGTCCTACTGAGAGAGCCAGAAACAGATAGATGAAACTGCTGGAGCTGATGTTGAACTGCACTGCTATTGCCGGCATCGCAAAGCCTATATCCGATATATCATAGAATGTGAAGAAATAACCAATCCCGATTATTGCGAGATAGAAGTATGGAAGAGACCATGTCGGGATACGGTTCACTCTTGCAATAACATCCCTTATTTTTTCATCATCAGAATCCATAAATATTAAAACAATTATGTTAAATATATTTTTCTATAAACGGGAGTGT
>JAJZZQ010000019.1 GCA_021797525.1 Thermoplasmata archaeon
TACGGCAGGGCCGTTTACAGACATGAATTTCTCCATTGTACTGTCAAGGTCTTTGATGTTATTTACTGAAAAACCTGCTATTCCTATAGTTTCTGCCAGAGCGGCAAAGTCAGGGTTAAGAAGGTCAACACCAAATTCTGGGTATCCCATAACCTCCTCCTCAAATTTAATCATGCCAAGTTTTGAGTTGTTGAAAGCTATGAGCTTTACAGGTCTGTTATATTTCCTTGCAGTAATAAGTTCCATGATTGACATTGCAAAGCTTCCGTCACCGATAAGGGCCACAACATCACCTTTAGTGGCGAATGATGCGCCCACACTTCCCGGGATTCCCACTCCCATACTTCCAAGCCATGGTGACATTAGGAACAGGTGGCTCTTCTTCAGTCTGAGGTTTCTGGATGCCCAGACAGTAACATTTCCAGTATCCGCAATTATGGTGTCAGAATCTCTTAAAAATCGGTTCAGTGAAGATGCAACGGCCTCGGGCCGGATTGAATCCCCATCGTCATTTTCAGCTTCTTCCATCTTCTTTACCCAGTCATTTTTTATCTCTGTGAGTTTTTTGAAATACTTGTCCTCCTTTTCACTCACATTTATATTATGGAGGAAGTATTCTACCGTACAGATTGCATACTGGGAAGGTGGTATTCTTTTTCCAATGCTCAAAGGAGCTGAGTCAATCTGTATCACAGGAACTTCTTCAGGAAGGAATTTTACATAAGGGAACGAGGTTCCAAGAAGTATTAGGAGATCGCACTTCTTTACTGCCTCTACTGATGGTCTTGTGCCAAGAAGTCCAAGTCCACCAAGGACCATTTCATTTTCGTCACTTACAATGCCTTTCCCGTTAAGAGCGAAGATAAGGGGTGCACCTATTCGCGAGGCAAAGTTGAGGAGTTCTTCCCCATGCCCTCTGGCTCCGTTTCCAAACATTATTACCGGACTACTGCTTTTTTCAATTAGTTGAGCAATTTTGGAGAGATCCGGGGCATAAACAGGTGGTTCAGGAGGATGAAACCACTCATCGCTTAGAGGGTGAGACTCCATTTTTAGGACATCCACAGGTAGGTCCAGGTGCGCAACCCCTCTTCCAGTCACTGCTTCTCTGAGAGCACGGGATGTTAGAACTCCGGCTGATTCCGCATTCAGTACCCTAGCATTATAAAGAGAAACATTGCTGAAAAGATCCATGGTGTCGACTTCCTGGAAATAATCCGTTCCAATCAGATCCGTCTCTATCTGGCCGGTGAGGGCGATGACAGGAAGGTGGTCCATCTTCGCTTCATAAAGGCCATTGAGAAGGTGTATTGAACCAGGCCCAGAGGTTCCCATACATACAGTAGGGTTTCCTGTAACTTTAGATTCGAAAGCCGCTGCCAGTGCAGCACCCTCCTCATGCCTCACCTGTACAAAATCAATTTTGCCAGATGTTCTTATGGCATCCATGAGTGGATTGAGCGAGTCTCCGGGAATTCCATATATACGCTTTATTCCAGCTTTTGCAAGTCCGTCTATGATAACTTCTGCCGCAGTATAACTCATAATCTATCTAGAGTATCATCATAGTTTAATTTTTTGTTAGCTTTAAAATAATTTCAGAGTTCCTCGGATTCTTCATGCAGCCTCATCCCAAACCTCTTCTCTATATTAATGATCCTGCTTTCGATTGATGACATCCTCATAACTGCATCCAGAATTTCTGAATCAAGGCCCTCTTTGACATGGTTCAGCCTTTCTATCTCAGCCTTCAGTGCCTCTAAGTCGGTTCTTGCTTTTTCTTCGTCCGTGAGCAATGTCAGGAATTTCCTTACGTTATCGGGTGTAAATCTGGAGATTGTTATGTCCAGAGACTGCTGTACATTCTCCTTCAAGGCTTCAATGATTACATTCACAAGATTATCCATGCGATCTGAGGGGATCTCTACCGAATAATTCCCAGGGCGGTTCCGGGCATTATTTCTATCTTCATCGGAAGTGCCTGGAGTTATAACGTTTTCTTTTTCTTCAGGCAAACCAGTCTTGGCATTCAGTTTAGAGCCCGCCTCAAGGACAATGCGGGTTACACTTGTAACAGAAATCCCAGTTTCTTCAGAAATAGCCTTTTTCGATCTGCCTTCTGAATACAGGTCTATGACCTTTTTCCGGGTCTCTGAACTTATTTTGCCAGCCATTGCAATCACATGGCAATTATTATAGTCCATAGCTATACTTAACGCTTATTTATGATGGAACTGTTTTTTTTAATCAGAACTGTTGCCACCATAAGCGCCCGTTTCAGTTGAAATGACTTAGAATCCAGTTAAATTTATAATATTTGATGCAGTAAAAGATGCATGCGCATGAGTGACATAAACACGAAGCTTGACAGGAGAATTGTACTTTCTCTGAAACAGGATTCTGAACTTGTCAATTTTTCAAAATCTTCAAAAACTCCTGTGCCGGTTTCAGTATTCAACATAGGGGATCATGTGTTCATGGATTCATTCTTCCCTAAGGATATCACAATGGATCAGCATCTGAAATTGCTGGTGCAGAGAATGGAAATCAAGGAGAGGAGGGAAGCGTACGTTGTAAGAACAAGGATAAACAACGTGGAAAGCCTTAAAATCATCAATGCTCTGTTCAATGTACCATCTGTGGTTCCAAACAGGATAGATATTGAAAATGGCGCACTTCACTTTTATATGCGATTTCATCACAATTTTCAGGATATGGTTTCAAGTCTATTGGAAAAATACCTACAGAATCCAGATACAACAAAGATTGATTTCCTGGGCCCTTCGGACGGATTAGCTGCAACATATTCAAGAATAGACAGCAGGTATCCGCTCTCATTTGTCTCCTTTGATATGCTTCTTGAAGAGGACTCGGGGGAAAAAATTGGTACCATTACTGAAGGCTCAATAGCAGAACTTTCAGTTACAGGAGAGGGCGAAAACGGATTCAAGGCAATATTATACTCTGAGGATAAACTTGTGGAGTCTGAAGGTTCAATAGAAAAACTGGTCGATGTGGACAATCTCTATCAGATAACCCTTAGAAACAATATGCTTACCGAGTTCCGGAAGAAACTTGTTGAAGATCCAATAATCCGTATAGGAATATTTGCCCGCCTCACTGGAAACCGCCTAACTGTAACATCTGTAGTTCCAAGCATCCAGGTTCATGAGTATTATAACTATCTATTCAAGAGTGCTGAAAAAACTGGGCAAAAAGTCAGCCTGAAATACATCTGCCCATATACTGTGGAAAATTTTCAGAATATCTAAACATAATGTGTCTATCCTTTCTCTATTCATATGGTCCCAACCATTTTTCAAATTTTTAACATACGATATTCAACATCCATTATTTGATTCTTTAAAGACACGCAATTACGGCAATTACTAAAAGTCTCGAATATGCACAGATTAATATGGTCATATCGCAAAAATAGGGAATATTGATTGAACGCAATCTGGAGCGGACTGTAGAATTCGAGATCTATAACCCCACTGTTATTAAGGCCGGCTCTGAATGTGATTCCAGCTGGATTAGGTTTTTGCTGTGTATAGGCATCATCAGAATCATTTGATTGGTAGTTCGTGTTGAAAAGAGTTTTTCCAGAACCAGGTATTCCCTTCGCAGATATGCGCATATCTACGGTTTGATTCTGCCCAGTACCATAATCAAAGAATGAATATAACACGGTTATGTTATTGGCGGAGAATGGCCGGGTGTTAATCATAACTGTGTTATTTGGTAGCAATTGAATTTGAGTAAAACTCTGGATAATGTTAGATCAGGATACTCGGGAAAACACATGTTGATATCCTGTATATTTCCCTTGATTGAGACCAAGCTCATAAAATCAAACTGAATCATAAATTAATGCGACGATTACTAAAGAGACCATATTCGGTTTCTTCCTCCACATAGATGAAGGATATTTTCAAAATATGTATTTTTAAGGAACCCATCGTATCCGATAGAATCCCCAAGATATTCGAATATTGTAAGGATGTACACCTAAAAATAAATTACGGGTTATTGTAAAAACTATCCATTTCAACCCTGTTTCCTGACTTATCATAGAAGAAAAGTTTATCCTTCTCGTCAAGAGTCTTCTTGTGAGTGCCATCACAGAAAGGCTTGTTTGCAGATAATCCGCAGCCGCATATGTGTACTTCCTCGCCTCCAACTTTAACTGCATAGGGTCTATTTCTTTCATGTAGAACCAGTCTTGACATATGTATCACTCAATCAGTCCATAATATTACTTAAGCATTTCCAGCTAAAATTTTTGGGGGGGGTGCATTTCATGAAGATATCCAATTATTTAAAATATTTAAAATAATAATATTAATAGAATTACAAATGTATAATAGGGCTTGTGGCTTACTAGAGATATGGTTGAAGAAGCAGTCTGTAAAAATTGTGGGCATCCGGTTGTTAGAGAGGGTAAATGGTGGGCTCATTACAACAAGGCAAGAAATATGGTTCTCAACAGATGTATGATAGGACACTGTACTTGCTTGAATCCCCAGGTTAATGAAATGAATCCTGAACAAAAAATTGAAGCTAAGAACGCTTCATGATTCTTGGGAAAATTGAATTATGTTATAGGTTGGACGGGATTTAATATTTTATATCTTGATGATCTTTCTTTCAGATCCAGAGACCTGGACCCATCATTCCCATCATTCCCATGCCCATCATACCCATCATGCCCATCCCCATCATTCCCATGCCCATCATGTTTCCCTGATAGGCCTGCTGCTGATGTGCCTGAATATGTTTGTCCAGGTCTTGCTGCGTCTTGAATAACATCCCATCATATGGGCAGATCTTTAAGGTTGGATCGATTGTCTTTACAATCTGTTCCCAGAGGCGTTTCTCAAATTCATGGCCAGAATGGATTTCAGCTCCTGCTGCTATTCCAAGGGTTGCCACACCCTCGATAATTGGTACCGCTATGTCCCTGCCCCAAATTCCAGCGTGAAGCTGAACTTCAAATTTACCCTTCTGCCCTGCTATGATTACGTCCACGTCTCTTACTTTTCCAAGCACAATGCGCTCTCTGCTGGATTTCTTAGCATGTATCTCGTAGAGCTGATCATTCTCTTCGTCGGAAGTTATGGTAAAATTCTCTTTGGCAAGTAGTTCCTTTACCTTTTCCCTTACCTGGGAGGGATCAATATCCTTTTCAACAAAACCGTGTTTTATCACGATACAATAACTTAATCTGAGTTATATAATTTTATATTTTGATTTTCATAGGACTGTATATATTCATAGGATATTCAGATTCCTGATTTTTTAAGTCATAATGAAGAGGGTTGGAGAGATTAATAAACCTATTGAATATCCGGTCCAAATTGCGTGAAATCAAGTTTCTTCTACCTTATGTTGTTTTCACCTCCCTTTCATATTTCTTTGCAAAAGACGGCCTGGCCTTCGCATCACCTCTTGTTTTCATGGCATTGCGTTATGCAATAGCAGGCCTGATTCTTCTCGCAATATCAAAAAGAATAATAATTTCCAGAGATGTTATTATTTTGACCATTTTTACAGTTCTAAGCACCTCCTTCTGGATATTCGGGCTTTCCTATGTTTCGCCCTCCCAATCAGCGGTACTGAGTTACACAATGCCTTTATTTTCTTTGCCCATTGCATTCCTGCTTGTTAGAGAAATGCCGACAAGGGCAGAAATAGCAGGAATAATAGTGGGATTTGGCGGTGTTGCGATTTACGGCATCCCTCTGCTTCATGGGTTTACAGAAATTGGTCTGTTTCTCACAATTGTTAACGCAATTTTCTGGGCCACCTTTACCGTCCTTTACAGAAAACTTAAGGACGAAGAACCGTACAGTGTAAACGCAACCCAGTTTCTTCTTGGTTCTGTCATTCTATTTGCAGCCTCAGCATTTGGCTTTAAACTGGAATTCACTCTTTCATTTGTAGAAGACCTGGTATGGATGGCAACTGTAGGTGGAGCATTGCAGTTTCTATTGTGGAACCTTATGATAAGGATCAGTAAGGTGAACAGAATCACAGTTCTTGCGTTCGCAGTTCCAATGTTTGCTGTGGTACTGCAAGCTGTGATTATAAGGCAATTCCCATCAATATTTTCAATTTTGGGGATAACCATAATGTTTGCTGGGATCTCCATCTCCAGGCTAAGGGGCGGTATAGCTATTGTTACACCAGAGATCTGATTTCAAAAAAAAGAAATTGACCGAACGTATATGAGATAATGGTAGATGATTCCAGCCTCATTAATGACCACAGAGAAGTGGACAACAATCTTGGAAAACTCACAGAATTAATTTCCAAGGGTGAACTAGATCCTGAATTATTCAAGCAAATCTCGGATTCCCTTAAGAGGCACATATACATAGAGGAGGAAGAAATATTTCCTTCCTTATCACAGGATGATAGTGATCTAAGGCAGAGAATACAGGGACTTGAAATGGAGCATGCTTCAATCTGGATGCTTCTTGACCGTGTTGGCAAAGAGATTTCAGTAAGGGAAATTGAAAGATCGCCAAAATATATCGAGGAAATAATATCAATATTGAAAGTGCACAACATACAGGAGGAAGAGAAAGTATACCCAATGATAGGTACAAATGGGAAATTCTCAAAAGCGCAGATACATGATTACAAAATCCCAGAAGGATGGATATGCCACAGATTGAGAAGAAAATCATAGGCCCCTATGCAAACCAAAGGAGTGATATTTAAAAAAATAAAAATTCAAGTAATTGGTAAAGGCTTTCATCTTTTCAACGTTGAAATATTCAAGGCAGATTGGCAATCCTTTATTTAAAACAGCCCAGTTAGGCCTGAATAACATCGAGGACAGGTTATTCTAAGTTTCAGCGTGGATCGATTCTTACAGGTCATTGAACCAAATGATACGTCAGATTTGCCGGCTCTCTATGGAACAGAAAATAAAAGAGATCTGCCAGGATTCTTCTTACTATAAACAAATTAAACACAGGGCCCTATAATGGAAAATTGTTAATGTATGGTTGACATTTAAAAATATGCCTCAACAGTTGTTATTTGACCTGAAAAAAGCAAGATCATCCCTCAAATGGCTCAAGCAGAACATAGAGGAAGTTCGGAAACTTGGAATTAAAGAAGGTGAAGCAATGGCAAAAAAAGACCTTGATTCCGCTGATGAGATTTCAAAACAGATTGATCAGATACTTTCTAAAATTTACAGGAAGGGAATTGAAATAAGAGACAATAATCTCAGTCTGATAGATTTCCCAGCATTAATAAACGGCCTTCCAGCCTATCTATGCTGGAAATATGGGGAGGAAGATGTGCAATACTGGCATTATCTTGAAGATGGATTTGCAGGAAGGCGCCCAATTACTGGTAAAGAGGAAATTATGAGCCCCCTCTGATTATCTTGAATACGCTTCAAGTCCAAAAATGTTGAATGGCACAGGCAGGCTGTTTTAAGAACGCTCAGGTCTTCCCTTATTGTAAATTTCAATTCAATACGGCCCAATCACAAGGCAAAAATTTTGATTGTGAATCTAAATAAGTGCTGGCTGAAAAGTTTGGACCGAATATCTTTCAATTATGGCTTAAAAGAAATTTTTTTAATCCCCCTGCTTGGATGTGGTAACCTTTGAGGTATCTGGTTCATTTCTGTCCAATGCTTCATTTTTAGTTCCTTTTTTGATCGGCTCTCTGAACAATGAAAGAACTGCACCTGTAACTGTAATTGAAAACGCAGAATAGAACACTATACGAAGGGATGACATAAAGGCGGGAGCAAAAACGCCGGGGAACCATGTCCTTGCTGTAATTGTTGATATTACGCTGGAAGGGATTCCTGAAGAAACTGAGGAAGGAAGAAGGGATACTATTTCCTTCATTGGGCTTATTCCGAGTAATGCGCTGAATATTGCATCCGTCGGCGGAATCTGTGTTGATATTGTCTTCGAAAGTGATGAGCCAAGTCCGGCAGTTGTAAGGCCGGAGGAAATTGTTCCAGGAAGTATTGATGTCAAACCAAGTATCAGTATTGTGAAAAATATGCCCATGCTTGCTGTAGTCCCAACGTTTCTCATGGTAGTGAGCATTCCGGAGGCAGATCCTCTGCTTTCAGATGGCACAGAAGACATTACAGCCGAAGTATTTGGGGCCATAAAGAGCCCCATACCGGAGCCGAATATGAAAAGGAGGACTGCCATTTCGATATATGCGAAGTCATATGAGAGTGTAACGAGCATAATTAGGGCGAATGCTGCAACAAACAATCCAAGAGTAGCAACTCCTCTGGACCCATGCTTGTCTGAGAGTTTACCTCCTAGAGGTCCGAAAATACCCATTGCCACTGTCATTGGAAGCATGAATATTCCTGCCCAGAATGGAACACTGCTGAAGGAATATCCGTGCAACGGGAGCCATATGCCCTGGAATAGCAGTATTATCATGAACATAAGTCCCATCATCCCCATTCCCGCAACCATTCCGGATAGTGTACCAGCTGAAAAAGCGCGTATTTTGAAGAGTTCAAGCCTGAACATTGGTTGTTTTACTTTTCTTTCGACGAACGGGAATGCAACCAGAAGTATTGCTCCAACTATAAGAGCAATTATCACAAACGGGTTCCCCCAGCCCATAGCACTTGTCTTGTATGGTACGAGACCATATGTGATTCCGATAAGGAGTATAATCAGGCCAGCTCCGAATGTTATATTGCCAGGAATGTCGAGCCTCTGCTTTATTTTTGGAGATGTCTCCTTGAGTTTAAGGTAAGACCATACAGTGCCAAGCAGTCCAACCGGGACGCTCACCAGAAATACAAGCCTCCAATCAATAGCGGAAAGGATCCCCCCAACAACTATACCAATACTCATTCCTGCAGTACCGGCAATTGCGTTTATGCCGAGGGCCATACCTCTTTCCTGCTTTGGAAAATTGTCAGTAATAATGGCATAACTGTTTGCCATAAGAAAGGAACCACCAACTGCTTGAACAATTCTGAAGATTATCAGTTCAAGAGCTCCTGTATCACCCTTTCCAGGGGTAAGAAATAAAAGCACAGATCCTGCAGTGAATATTGCAAACCCCAGGTTAAAGAGCCTCACTCTGCCAAAAATATCTGAAAGCCTCCCTATTGTAACGAGTAAAACTGCAGTCACTATCATGTAACCCATTAGGATCCACAACAGATATGCGAATGCTCCTGAGGAAAGGGGATTAAGATCTATTCCTCTGAATATTGGCGGTAAAGCGATAATGAGAATGCTGGAGTTGATGGTTGCCATAAGAACTCCGATAGTGGTATTGGAAAGTGCGATCCATTTCTCCTGAACCATAACTTCCACATTGCTCGATTATATAAATTATTAATCAATAACAAAGTGTGTAAAATATTCAGTATATACATACTGGATTAAACGAATGCTATTTCTCATCAACAGAAAAATTATTTACAATGACATTTAAAATCTATATTGAATAATTCCTGTATTCCAACCATATATGTCCACATGGTTTCATGATTCTTATCTATTGATCTGTTTCTTTGTTTTTTAACAGAACTTTTACTAAATTCATAAAATTATAGGAAACAAAAATGTCAATGTTCCTCGTCCAGTTTTGAATGCTTTTATTACTCTATCAGTGAATGCATGATTCCCCATTTGGGAAATTG
>JAJZZQ010000015.1:0-6907 GCA_021797525.1 Thermoplasmata archaeon
TCCAGATCCTTTCCCGCAATTCTTACAATATACTGGAAATTCTCCTTTTTTGCATCCTGCTTCTTAGGCTCCTGTTTTTTATTATCCTGCTTGTTATCCTGCTTAGATGCCATTGAACCATCCTTTGAATATTATCCCCAATCGCACTGACACATATATTATTGTCCTTTACGTTGGAGCGTCTAAGAGTATTCCTTAAGGATATATAAATTGAGCCCTCAGGTATATGTATGGGATTGATTGTGCCTATTGTCCTAAAAATACCATATTAGTTCTTAAAAACATCTTAGATTTCTATCCCGGCCGAAATACTCAAAAAAAGCATCCGATGAACAGATTGAGCCTGCCCCTAAACATTATCGATTGCATTTTTTATGAATTAGGATGATCTGTATCGCATTGAACTTAATTTTTTCATCAATTATCGGGTTATTTAGATAAAGTTCGTAAAGAGCCTGTGATCACCCTTTCCATCCAGTACACCGAGTCTGACCAGTGCATCAATCCATCCATATGAGTAGTTGATAGCGGCGAAAGCATTCAGGAGGTCCCCTTTCTCCATGAAATATTTAGAATCCTCATAATAGCTCTTTACAAGATTTAGAGAGTCTTCAGCAAACCTGTAAAGGAAAGAGTCAGTGTGTGGTGAAATTGTAAGCTTCCCAAGAGCTTCCTCCTCTATTGACATATATCTCAAAACCCTCTCTTTCAGATCTTCCATGTTGTGGTATAATCTGCCATTATTTATTAGGCTCCACAGTATTTGCTTTATCTCTTGAGAAATTAACCGGCTCAGCTCATCTGGTGATCTCCATATGATACACTGCGAAAACCTTACCAAAAAATACAGTGATGGATTCACTGCTCTCAATTCTGTTTCTTTTGAAACGACGGGCAGGATAAACACGTTAATAGGCCGAAACGGAGCAGGAAAAACAACGCTTACCAGAATCCTTTCCACCCAGCTTATGCCTACTTCAGGCACTGCGTCCATCAACGGTATGGATATAACCAGGGACGTGGACGAGATAAGGAGAACTATTGTCAGCATACCACAGGAGGCTTCACCCCTTGGAATACTGACTGCTCAGGAACAGGTGGGGATGTTCCTGATCGGAAGGGGGCATTCTTTCAGATCCGCGAAAGAGGAGTCAAGAATTGCACTTGAATCCCTTGGATTAGGTGATTTCAGGAATCTGCCTGCTGACAAGCTTTCCGGAGGAATGAAGAGAAAGATCTTTGTAGCAATGGCCATCGCATCAAGGGCAGATACAGTTTTCCTGGATGAACCGACAACAGGACTCGATCCTATATCCAGAATAGAGGTCTGGTCCGCAATAAGGGAGATTGAGTCAGAAATCTTTCTGACAACACACTACATGGAAGAGGCTCAGGATCTTTCTGAGCATGTGTTCCTTCTTGAACATGGAAACATCGCAGCAAGTGGAACCGTGAAGGACCTTCTGAAACCTTTTTCTGGAAAGGTCCGTGTAGAATCGCACACGGAAATTAGGGATGCAATTAAGATAGGAGCCATGTGGATTTCGTACGTTACTGCTGATGAAACTTCAGAATATCTTGGGAAGGGCTGTACAATCAAACCCATAAGCCTGGATGATGTGTTCATCTCAAGAGGGGTTGAAGTTGAATCTTAGGTTCATAGTGTCTCTGGCATGGTCATATGGTTTCAGGGTAATATTCAGGGGCCCATCATACATCATATCATCAATGAGCGCCCCGCTCACCTTACTTTTTATAGTTTCCATACTCTCACATGGAACACTCATTAAATTTGCTCTGGTAGGCGGATTCCTTGGCCTAATCGCATCTGTTGCACTTTCCAGTTCTGGAGATGCAGCTTTCATGAGACTACAATTGAGATTTCAAGACCTTTATGTTGCTTCAAAGGTCTCCCCGTCTGATTATATGATAGGGCTAACCCTGAGTTATGTAATATTCTCGCTGCCAGGAATTATACTGTATGCAATACTAGGAGCTATTTTCCATATCTTCACTTTTGGAGCTGTTCTGGCACTTATAGGAATCATGTGTTTCCTGGTTGTTGGAACCTCTTCTATCTCTTTTATTGTGTCCAGCAGTATAAAGCACGTGAGAAATGTATGGGGAATAGCAGGCATCATGTCAGTGATAATGACTGTGCTCCCCCCTACGTTCTATCCGTATGAATATATTCCAAAATGGGCACTCTATGCTCTTTCTGCAACACCTGTAACGCCTGCTGCAGTACTGGCTCAGTGGGCCTTTGGCCTTTCACCACCGATGATCAATGAGCTTTACATATTCGTCATTGAGACAATAATATATTTCTCAATGGCACGTTATTTAACAAGATGGAGGGAGAACTGAAGCATTAAGCTGCACCGGATCAGTGAATGTTCAGTCAATATTTGTTAAATCATTACCTTGATCTGCTGTAATTGGCAATTAAGTCCAGAAGTTTTCTTTTGGTCTCCTGGTCAAAAGCTCCCTCTTCCTCTTTCTTGAGAATGTAATCCCTTGCTTCCTTGATTCCTCTTTTGGAGGCAATAGAGTAGATACTTCCCATTACCGCCCCCCTTACACTATCCGGGAGATCCTCTACTGCTTTCCCAAGCATAAAGTTGAACTCTTCCGATTTTCTCATGTCAAGTTTTCTTATTTTCTTTCCGCTGGGCTCAGGGTGATTGTATCTTTCAGCTCTATTAAACCTGCTGAACCTGCTGGATTTGTTTGCCTTATTCACCATGAAATTTGATTACTATGCTTTCTTGGTTCTTTATGCTTTTCCCTTTGGACAGCTGAAAACCTTCAAAGTGACCTGATAGTGCCAGTTATGCGGCGAGTACGATTTTACCACTCTGGAATCTAAAACATCCAGGATATAGCCCAAGTTCAGTGCCTTTGCTATTATTTCTCTTTGAACCTGGTTGATTTCACCTGTCGGGGCAAGCACGTGCATTACTATTTCAGTACCCTCATGAGATCTTATAAGTGCGCTAGAAAGAAAATTCAGGGACAAAAAATGGCCCATAATTATGAGGTCAGCCTTCAGTGAGCCCCATGAATTGCGGCAGTCTGTATTTTCAGCCAGGACCCTGGACTCCAGCCCGTTTATAGAGATATTCTGAAGAAGATATCTGTAGGAGACAGGGTTTATTTCGCTGACATAGACAGATTTAGCTCCGGAATATTTTGCACAGGGTAATGCAAAGTACCCTATCCCTGCAAACATATCCAGAACTGTCATGCCTTCCAGATTCCTGTTCCGGAGAATTCCCCTTACATTAACATTCCCCGGCGAAAACATTACTTTCTGTGGATCAAACATATACAGGATGCCATTTTCGCGATGCACCACTTCATGCGATTCCCCATGAATTAATTTAAGTCCGGGCGTCCTCTCTATTCCCCTTATTCTGGAGATGTCCAGATAAACTGCCTTTGCGCCTGTAAAGCTCAGGAGTATTTTCAATGCCTTCTTCGATGGTATTTTGCCATTTTTTGACTTGATAACTATAGAGTCTCCCAACCTTATCCACTTTCTTGGAACAAAGTACCGAGAGGTAGACTTCAATTTAACTTTCTCAAGGGAATTATGCGGAGAATCTCCTAATTCTCTGATCCTGAAGTTATCCATTCCAATTACAAAGCCATCCACCGACACTTTATCCTTAACAGGGATCAGGATGGTGTCTCCCGATCTTCGTATGTGGTACCTCTTGTCAATAATATCTCTCTTTAGAAGTCTGGATATGAGCTCATTTGCCACTTCTTTCCGGATAGCTATCATTGGCCTTTCTTTCATGTTCCGAATCAAGGATAGCCTGAAGAGCATTAATAAAAATTCCATTTCCCTGGAACTATCAAATTATGCAGGAAATTGGAAGAAGATAAATGTTTAAAACCAATATCACCCAAATGAGGCTCAGGGTTGGGACAAGGCCTA
Organism: Thermoplasmata archaeon; assembly: GCA_021797525.1. The sequence goes on from JAJZZQ010000015.1 coordinate 3,947, forward strand.
GCCAGCTTGCAGTCAGGCAGGCTGAACTTGTAAGGGACGCTTTTTCCAGAATTGGTATTGAGTGTGATATTGTTAAGATTGAATCCAATGGTGACAAAGATCATCATACCACCCTTTCAGGGTTCAAAGGAATGGGGGTGTTCGTCTCTAGCCTTAACGATGCACTTCTCGATGGCAGCATAGACATTGCTGTCCACAGTGCTAAAGATCTGCCATCTCAGTTGCCTGAAGGGCTTTCAATTAGTGCTGTCCTGGAGAGAGGACCGCACAATGATGCTCTAGTCTCCGACACTTCACTAGAGAAATTACCCTCTGGTGCAGAAATAGGCAGTTCCAGCCCCAGGAGAACATTTATGTTGAAAAGAATCAGGCCGGATCTTCTTGTTAAGGATATAAGGGGCAATGTGGATACCAGGCTCAGAAAGCTTGAAAATGGGGAGTATGATGCTATAATTCTTGCAGAAGCTGGTCTAAGCCGCCTTGATTTTTCAGTAAAACGGCAACTCCTTCCTGAAACTGACTTTGTTCCGGCACCATGCCAGGGAATAATAGCAGTTGTTTGCAGAAATAATCACCAGAACTATGGTGTAATTTCCTCCATATCGGATCCAGTTACAATGGAGCAGATGAAAATTGAGAGGAGTTTAACTGCCTCAATGGCTCTGGGATGCTCGGCGCCGGCAGGCATTTTTGCCAGATACAGTTTCAATGGGTTCGATGTTATATCGGCATTCTATTCCAGAGACGGAAAAAGGCACACAGAGATCACCGGAACCGTTCATGGAGAAATGGATCTGGTTGAACTCCTGGATAAGATGAAGAAATTGGTTCCACCTGACTACGGGCTTGGGGATAGATAATGAGGGAATCAGATCAGATAATTGTAACCACGAGGCCCTCCGGTAAATTCAAACCAATAAAGGTTCCGGAAGGATTCAGGATCATCAACACACCACTCACGGAAATCACTCCTGTTTCAGTTGACTGGGGCCTTGTCAGGGACTTTGAACCACAGGTCCTTATCTTCACCAGTACAGTTGGTGCACGGATTTTTATTGACAGTAAGAATGGGATTGTAAAAGATAAAGTGGACATTATAGCCATAGGAAGTGCTACAGCCAGAGAACTTTCCTCCAGATTCAGCAATATAACTATTCCTGCCAGACGGAATTCTGATGGCATAGTCGATTTATTGAAATCAGGGGATTACTCCGGAAGAAAGATAGCGGTTTTTACAAGCGCCAAAAGCAATAGAATAATACAGAACTTTCTTTCAGAGAACAATTACAGATACATTCAGTGCGACCTTTATGATGCAAATCCGGTCTCGAGGAGCAACCTTACTGAATATCTTTCAAGAAAGGATGTTGCTGCCGTTATAATCACATCTTCCCAAGAAGCCGAATTATTTAAAAAAATTGCTGGGCCACAGGCAACTCTGAAACCTCTGTATGCAATAGGAGAAACAACTGCCTCTACAATGGAGAAGATTGGAATTATACCTTCAGAACCCTTAGGAAAATCAGATCTTGAATCTCTTGTTATGGAAATATGCAGAAAAATCTCAAGCGGTAATTAAAAAAATAGCGGGGAATGGATTTGAACCATTGATCTACGGGTTATGAGCCCGTCGGGATCTCCTAACTACCCCACCCCGCTTCCCAAGGTTATACCTGCGTAAAATAATAGGTTTTGCATCTCTTTTATCCGAAGGACTCTTCGATCTTCCGGATTCTCATGTCACGGGCATTCCTTTCCAGATATGTGTAAACTGTTCTCTGCTTGCTTCCGTTGATCAGCATTGTTACTGCTTCTTTCGCAAACTCCATGGAAACATAGTCTCCAATTATTGAAACTGTGTCACCATAAATTGAAATTGCAGTTGTTGTGAGTTCCTCCACAATCTGACGGGTACGGCCACCAGTGCCAATGAGTCTGGCCTTTATCTGAGATATTCTTTTTGAGCCTGGGTTAGCAAAATCTCTCAGCGAAATAATGGCTAACTGGAAGTTCTCCTGATACAGCAATGTCGCCTTATCCGGGTTGAACCCTCTGCCTATTGCCTGTATCACACTGTTTGTGATTACAGACTTAAGAGGATCTCCCCTTCCCTGCACTTCTACTATTCCAGTCTCTGAATCTATGAGAAGATTGCATTCACCCATTCGCTCGATTAGTTTTTTGGTGCTTCCTTTTTTCCCTATGAGAACAGCAACCCGTTCCTCAGGTATCCTCACTTCTGCTGGTATCTGTTCAGGGAGTTCTTCTGACATGTCTATCCTCTTATTATCCATCATTATTAAGCCTTTCCAGATTTTATAGATGACTTCACATATCTTAGAGATTCCTCAATGGTACAATCTATTCCCTTTTTCCTGAAAAAAATGCATATATTTTTGATGTCCCGCTCCAGAAAATAGTCGGCAGCAGGATGCTCTCTAGATACTGATTGGGCCATATCCAGCAGGTACGGCTTCGCCCTGTATATGAGAATATTATATTCACTTAGATCTGCGTGAACAAGCTTGGCCTTTCCATAAAGCTCTTTGACGGAATACAGTATCTGATCAAATGTTTTCTGAAAGTCTACATCTGTGTCTTTTAACATTGGTGCCCCCCTTGTATTTGTTCCAAGGTAAGACATCATCAAAAGATTCTTATGGAATGCTATTGGGAGAGGCGCATTAATCCGGTACCTGCGGCATTCGCTGAGATTTGTGAATTCTTTTCTAGCCCACAGATACACGAGGGATGACCTTGTAAGGTGCTCCTTTGAAAACCTGTAATCACCATCTATGTATTTCCAGATATTGGAGAATCTCAGTGTGGACATCTTGTATATCTTTATTGCAACTGCTTTGCCATCAAGATATGCCTTGAATACAATCGATTCTTTGCCGCTTGAAATTGGATAATCTATATAGTCAACCCGGTATCTGCTAACAAGTTCATATATTGCCT
>JAJZZQ010000015.1:6917-9536 GCA_021797525.1 Thermoplasmata archaeon
TTCTCCGGATTTGAGAAGCTTTTCAAGAGCAGAAAGATCTTCCATCTATACCTTTATTATAACAGACCTCTAAATAATGATTGGGAATTCCACTTATTTGAATATATTTATGACCTCTGGCAGAAGTTTGCTTCTGCTGAGATATGATGCCTGGGTTTTTGTATATCTGTAGACCACATCAGCCTTCTCACCCTGAAACTGCCATGGTTTCACAATCACCAGATCACCCTCTCTAATCCACATCCTTTTTTTCATTTTTCCTGGTATACGGGAGTTTCTTGTGAATCCGTCCTCACACATTACGTTCAGATGGGATGCACCTGCAAGCTTTTCAACAATTCCGAACATCTCGCCTCTCCTCTTGTTCGGCAGTATGACTCTTACACCCTCTCCGTAACCCCCCTCCTCTGGCGGAGTATCATTAAAATCTACGTCATCTTCCATTTAGCCCGATGTTATGGGATAAACGTTAATAAATATGGTGACAGAATTTAAAAAAAAGTAAAAAAAATTGTAAAAATATGGTGGTGTTTAATCTGTTCCCTCTGTCAGGGAGATACTGTTGTCTATTGCTTTCCTGATCTCATCATCCGGGAATGCTGATTTAACAGCCCAGATATAGAATACTATGGAGGCTATGATATCAATGAACCAGTCAACGGGTATGGCTGCGTGGCCCGGGATAACAAGGGAATTTGCAAGGCTGTGGAATGGTGTAAATTCACCGAATGTCAACAGAACAAGGTTGAACAGCAGGAGAACTATAACCCACAGTCCTGATCTCAGATCCTTTGCAAAGTTTCTGTCCTTTGCATAGCCGTATAGTATGAACCCTATGAGGATTATAACGATCAGGATATACCCGCCATATGGATCAGTAGAGGAGTCCAAACCGCCTGCTCCCCAGTATATCAGAAGTCCGGATATTATGAATGCAAGTATACCGATCACACTGTGTCCTCTCAGAAGGAATGGCCTCTTCAGATTAGGATGAGACTTTCTGAAAGCTACAAGTGCAACCGGCCCTATGATATATGAGAAAACTCCAGTTGTTGTAACAATGGAGGTTAAAGCGGACCATGCTCCACCAATGGTCGAAACAAGATAACCCACAGCAGCAGCAACCAGCAGTATTATTGTCACGATGAATGTGGTTACCAGTCCAAGAGTAGGTATTCTCGATTTGGGACTGACCTTAAAGAACCCGGATGAAAGATACCCCTCCTTTGCAGTACCGTACAGGACACGTGAGGTTGAACCCATATACTGGCTCAGTGTACCGGTTGGGCTTACTACTCCATCGATGACCAGAACCACTCCCAGAGCACCAAGTCCGAGCCCCACTCCTTCGTAAAAGAATGGAAAAGTGAACATGGGGAGCGATGGGGATAAACCAGACCATGTGTATGCGGCCAGGCCACTGGTACCGAAGGCGGAAGAGTTAAAGTTGATTGACCCTATGAATGCAACCTCCAGAAGGGTGTATACGCCTATTCCAGTCAAAACCACTGCCACCAGTGCCTTCCATATATCTGAGCCCGGTGATTTGGCTTCAGCAGCCATTTCAACAGGTTGCCTGAATCCAAGGAATGCAAATACAACACCAGTGGTAGGGAGAGCACTGAAAATTGGATCAATGCCATATGGTGCGAAACCTGCAAAACCCTTTCCACCGGATGTGAAGTTAACTCCGAAGCCATGCTGCAGCCCAAATATAAGAAGCAGTATAACAGCGATTGGGGGAATGATCAGCTTCCATATTGTCATTCCAAAGTTCGTCTTGATTAAACCCTTAAGCCCAATGAAGTTCACATAGAAGAATACCACTGAAAATGCTGCCGCAACTAAAACTCCATAATAGGATGGTATTCCTGACGAATTCACAAGAACCAATGTACTTGCAGGTGCATAAAACCCAATTGCTCCCTGCAGAATCTGGACAACAGCCACCGCCTCAACTGCAGGCACTGCAATGTATGTGAGGATCGTACTCCACGCAATAATGGATGCAGCAATACCCCCATGTGTGAAATTGGCATACCTTGCCGCACCTCCTGCAATAGGTACTGATGTCGATATTTCTGACCAAGCCAGAGCTATTATCAGGATAAATATACCCCCTATAATCCATGAAAGGATAGAGGCAGGCCCCGCTGCACTGGCTGTCTCATAACTTCCGAAGAGCCATCCGGAGCCTATGACTGCTGTGAGACCGGCAAAATAGAGGTCCCGCAGGCGCATTCCACGCTTCAGTTTGTTTGTCTCCAAAGATTGCCCAGTTCCACTTACATGTGCGTCTGTCATTATCAATCAGTGAAAGGTTTTACTACGTTTATGTATATAAATATTCTCATACTTTTTAAGAAAATATGTATTTTATTGTTTAAAATATAACTATTGCTTTATATTGACACTTCTGACATTGAATGCCCTGGCTATGGCCTCCCGGAAGAGCTTTATGTTTCTGCCCTCCTTGCCTATGGCCTTTCCAACATCATTCTGATTTACACCCACAAGGACATCAGTACTTCCCTCTCTCCATGTGACAATAATTTCCCTTACACCAAACCTGTGGAATATATTTCTTACAAATGATATGAGATCTCTGGATTGCTCTGC
>JAJZZQ010000032.1 GCA_021797525.1 Thermoplasmata archaeon
TTTACAAGTGAATCCTGTAAATGAAGGAGATCATCAACCAGTATGGAATAAAAGTCCTTCAACTGAAGGGCAGTTGCGGTATCTATGATATCATTCGATGTGAGCCCATAATGGACATAGGAGGCACCCTTTCCACTGACTTCCCCCAGAGCCCTTATAAGAGCCATCATATCATGCTTTGTCTCTTTTTCAATCTCTTTTATCCTTTCTACCCTGACCTTTCCTGATTTGACCGCATCAGATATGCTCTCATATGCCTCTCGGGGGATCAGATTGAACTCCGCTTCAGCCTGGGAAGCTGCCATCTCTATCTTAAGGAGATACTGAATCCTCTGCTCCTCGCAGAATATCTTCTTTACCTCCTCCCGTCCGTATCTGTAATCAATAGGAGAAACTATCACTTCATAACTATATTTATTCACACAATATAATCTATTTCACTGGCAATTTCTGGTGATGAAACATCAGAAGTCATTGGAAAATTAATGCTCCATAGAATTCAAAGAATTGTGAAAATCACCCAGAGATCCGAAGGGGAGCTGGCATGATTATAAATAATGAGTACATTTCAAACTTCTGTAGTCAGATTTATCACAGAAATCCTGCCAGGCGAAATTTGAGAATCTTATTGCTACCTGAGAAAAATAATTAAATATGTGGATATTAACTCGGTTAATACCTATAGTATTCAATAGAGGGCAGGTTGCTGGATTTTGAAAGTTGTCAGGAATAGGCTGGAAGATCCCGCTGTGGCGGAAATAATTGGGGCTATTCTGTTATTCGGGATAGCAATTACTCTAGTGACAAGCTATCTTGCATGGTATGTACCTACATCCCAGACGAACAACGAATTATCATTTGTTCGTAACTCGGACATAGATATGTCTTCCCTGTCTGATCAGATCCACTCCTATACATCAGGATCTCAGATAGTTCAGAGCTATGACCTGGGAATAGCAGGGACATTTCCAATAATACCCGCTCAGGACACTCAGCTTTCTGTTACTAACGCCTCATCATTTTCTTACAGCATATCATATTCCGTAAGTTCAGAACTCCAGAATTACACGGGTGTTGTCCACTATTACAATTTTACCGTTTCTGATTCCCAGTCGGGAGCTGTAGTGGAATCTGCCCCGCTTCAATACATTGATGAAAATTCCCTTTATGGCACAGACGGGTTCATGATACAGACTTACCATGATATCCCGGCTTCTGTTTCTGGGCCACTGCCGATCACATTATCGAAGAGCGGGGGAAAACTTAACCTAACCGGACAGGTGGTTGGGTTCAGATCAAACGGAGTCAGCTATTCATCAACAACCTCAGAAACACTGGTTCTGAATCCATACTCTTACCAGCCAATCGACATGACTAACGGCACTTTCACCTCAATGAATGGAAGCATATCTCTGGTTAAGGCACTTTATATTAGAGCTTTGAATTACACACTCACAACACCTTACAGCAATTCGATGGTTCTCTTTCTTTATAGGGGGATGAATGGTACACTTCTAAATTCCACAAAGATTCTTTCTCTGTCCAGCTGGTATTCTTCTGGCGGATACCTGAAAGTTTCCACTAACCATAGGTCAATATATATAACGGAAGCAGCAAGCGTCCTGTCAATTAACAGCATAATATTTGATTCTCTTGGCCTCCAGGTTGCGTCATAGATCCCAATATAGGAGCCGGATTTCTTATATAATCCCTGAAATATTTATCTGAATCTTGTTCTGTAAAGGTTTTTAAATCCTATTTTCCTATCATTTTCATGTTTCAGAAAAAATATGAGCTTACAGTGGACAAGATTTTTTATTCCTCTGTGAGAAACAATCCGGACCAGGTTATCTGTTACAAAGACAGAAGAATCACATATCGGGAATTCAGGGAGAAAGTCTATGCACTTGCCAGAGGTCTTCTGAAAGCAGGTCTGCAGAAAGGGGAAAAGGTTGCAGTTCTAGAATGGGATGACCTGAATTACTTGATGCTCTATTATGCAATTCCACTCGCTGGAGGAGTTCTGCATACTGTAAATATCAGGTACTCCCCTGAACTTATTTTCTACACGATGCAACATGCCGGTGACAGGATAGTAATTATCAGGGATGAGTTTGTGCCACTTATCTCACCGAGCATTGGGCTTTTCCAGGGAGTTAGGACCTGGATAGTTTCCGGTGATTCCGATACACCTTCAGCAAATATTGATGGGGCTTTATTCCTGGGGAATCTATTTGAAAAGGATGAGTCAATCAAGCTTCCTGAGCTTACTGAAGATGATCTTTGTACCATATTTTACACCTCAGGAACCACGGGCATGCCAAAGGGGGTTACATTTACCCACAGGCAGATAATCCTTCACACACTGGGTATGGCCGTGGCACTCTCTGATGAACCTATAAATCTGAAGAGCACAGATGTCATAATGCCAATAGTGCCCATGTTCCATGTCCATTCGTGGGGAGTTCCTTACATGGCTATTATGAAGGGTATGAAGTATGTCCTACCCGGAAGGTATGATTTCGATTCACTGCCTTCTCTGATGGAAAAGGAAAAGGTCACTATCAGTATGATGGTGCCTTCAATTCTTTACATGCTGATGGCAAAAAAAGAGAATCAGGAAATTCTGAAAAAACTGAATCTCAGGGTTATAATCGGCGGTGGTGCCCTCCCAAAGGGACTGGCGGAAAAAGCAAGATCACTTGGCATGGAGGTTGGTGCAGGCTATGGAATGTCCGAGACCGCACCTATTCTCACTCTCGGCCTGTATACAACAGAGGTCATGTCAATGTCTGATTCCCAGAAGGAGAGTTTCAGAATAAAGACAGGGGTACCAATACCTCTGGTGGATCTCAGGGTTGTAGGCAGGGATGGGAAAGATGTGCCTTATGACGGCAAAAGTATAGGCGAAATCGTTGTAAGGGCACCATGGCTTACGTCAGAATACTTCAATGATCCAGAAAACACCAAAAAGCTCTGGAAGAATGACTGGCTGAATACAGGTGACCTTGCGGTAGTCGACGATCATGGTTACATAAACATAGTGGACAGGGAGAAGGATGCCATCAAATCTGGGGGTGAATTCATTCCAACTCTGATACTTGAAGACGTTATAAGCACATATCCTGGAGTTGCAGAGGTTGCAGTAGTTGCGAGAAGGGACGAGAAGTGGGGAGAAAGGCCGGTGGCATTCATTTCTGGCCTTAAAGAGCTGAACAAAGAAGCCTTAAGAGGGCACCTTATGAACTATGTTCAGTCAGGAAGAATCTCAAAATTCTGGATACCGGATGATTTCTTCCAGATTGAGTCCTTCAATAAAACAAGCACAGGGAAGATTGACAAGAGATCACTGAGGGCTAGCCTTTCATCCTGAGCTTTGAACTGCCTTCACCACTTCCCTTATCCCATCATCAATGTGGATAAAGGAATCCAGGAGTGGTTTGGCAGCGTGAAGATCTTCAGCTTCAGGAAGAACGTAAGGCTTCGTTTCAGTGGCAATTTTTTTGCCTGTTATAGTTTCTACCTTCCTCAGTAGTTCCATAACTGAGGTTCCTGTACCTGTTCCCACCTCCAGCTCTCTTTCGGTGTATCTACCCATTATTGTGTTAAGGATTATTTTAGAGACATCCCTTACATGAATGAAATCTCTTCTATGGCTGCCATCCCCGTAAATCACTGCAGAGGAGCCTTCCGCTGCAGCCTTTGAGAAAAGATATACAGCTCCTTTTCTGCTTGTTGGCCCGTAGACATTGTAAAACTTAAGTATATATGAACCAGTGCCGAACAGGTTATTGTAAAGATTTAACCATTCAACTATCTGTTTTTTGGAAAGAGAATATGGGTTCGTTGCCTCCATAACTGAACCTGAGGTAGGAAATATCATGACTGACCCGTCAATTCTAGATTTCTCTATTAGTTTCATGGAAAGACCCATGTTGTCCTCATAATATTCATAGGGCTTCTCAAGAGATTTTCTTATTAGAGTTCTGGCTGCAAGATGAACTATGAAATCATATGTTTCGGCGGGAAAGGCATCTCCAAGATCAAAACCATGAACGCTGAGCCCTGACTCTTTCAGATCAGAATATACCTGAGTACCTATGAACCCCTTATGGCCTGTGACAAGAACCTTCATTGTTTTCCTTTCTTTATGTTAATTGATCTATTAATTTTAATCTCAATTTCTGTCTGCCTTGGATGTCTATCAAGGAAAAAATGAAAGAATGCACCAAAACTCTTTAATAATGAGAGAAGATGAAAAAGAGACTTGATCCTATTCACACTGTACCTGGTACTGGCTGCACTGACACTCACTTCATTGATCTATTTTCTAGTCAATGCAATAATCTCCTGGAAATATTCCAAGCCAATGGAGAAAGTCGAGTCCAGGCCGGAGGATATAACTATCCTTGTTCCGGTATATAACGAAGACCCGGAAATTTTTAACGAGTGCATGCAGGCTGCAAAGGATCAGGGATGCCCTGTAATAGTTGTCGGTGACTCCTGTGATGAGCCATATAGAAGTATTGCAGAAAAGCATGGAGCCAGATTTATTCTGCAGGAGATCAGAGGGGGTCAGAAAAAGGCAATTGAAAGAGGCATGCATGAAGTTTCAACCCCTTTGACTTTGCTTATAGACAGCGATACTATACTCCCAGATGGTGCAGCTGTGGCAATGGCATCAAACTTCAGGCCAGAGGTAGGTGGCGTAGGCCCAAATCTGGTTGTGAAGAACACTGGACAGCCTCAGGCTTATGGGGCAGAATTCATAGAAAGATCAAGGGAGGTTGTTTACAGGGCTATGTCTGTGCATAATGCTGTATTGCACCTTGATGGAGCATGCATAATGTACAGGACAGAGATAATCAAACCACTTATCCTTTCAGGAGAATTTGCCAATCTGAGGGTTGCTGGAAAGCATACAATGCTTGGTGAAGACTGGCAGCTTGCCATGCATACGATTCAGAGTGGATACAAGCTGGTGAAGGATTATGATGTCGAAGTAATAACCTACCCACAGAAAACAATGAAGAAGTTTTTCCTTCAGAATATTAGGTGGTCAAGGTCCGAGTGGATACGATTCGGCCGTGAACTTAAAACAGGGAATGTATTCAAGGCTGGAAAATTCTACTCTTTTGAACTTATTTATTCATACATGCTTCCTCTTATAGCACTGGCATTGATTCTCATAAGGGTATATGCTTTCTTCTCCAATCTCTCAGGCCCTGAATTCCTTCTTGATGTCATCAGAGGAGCTTTCCTCCTGAACAAAGGTGAACTTTCCTCCATTCTTTACGGCAAAATATCCTTTGGAATGGGAAGTGATATCGGTTCATTCATTTTCCTTGGCACTGTTTTAAGCAATATCAAGAAAGAAAGGCTAAGGACACTTGGGTACGGCGCCCTGGCTTCCGGAATACTCTTTGTGACAATGATATACGGCCTTTTGACATTCTGGAAGACCACAAAGTGGCTTACCCGATAATCTGTTTTGCAAATTCTGCAAAATCTATTTATCTTGAAGGGTTTACCAATGCAGGAGATGAGTGATATCACTTTTGACGAAGAGGACGATGACTTCGCAACTTCCGAAGAGGAGCTGAAGGATTACCTTGAAAAGCTCAGGGTAAAGATCAACATATTCGGGGCAGGGGGAGCTGGATCGAACACAATCAACAGACTCATGAAGGAAGGCATAAATGGCTCAACACTTATAGCCTGTAATACTGACGCAAAACATCTCCTGAAGATAAAGGCCAATCACAAAATCCTTTTGGGAAAAAATCTCACGAGAGGCCTGGGCTCAGGTGCAGAACCAAAGGTAGGTGAACAGTCCGCAAAAGAATCAGACAGGGACATTATGAAATATCTGTCAGGGACAAACATTGTTTTCATAACCGCTGGCCTTGGGGGAGGGACTGGAACAGGGGCAGCACCCTATATTGCTTCAAGGGCAAAGGATAGCAATGTTCTCTCTATATCAGTGGTAACGCTTCCATTCAAATCCGAGGGCAGAAAAAGAATGGAGAATGCAGAATACGGGCTTTCAAGGCTATTGAGGAACTCTGACAGCGTAATAATAATACCCAATGATAAGCTCCTTGAGCTTGTCCCGGATCTGCCGCTTGAGAAGGCATTCCGTTTTGCGGATGAGATCATAGTAAAGTCCATTACTGGAATATCCGACCTTGTAACTAAACCGGGCCTGATCAACCTGGATTTCAATGACCTTAGGACTGTAATGAAGAATTCAGGCCTTGCCATGATAGGGATGGGGATGTCTGATGACGAGGCTGGTGAAAGAATAGAAAAGGCTGTTGAAAAAGCAATAAATTCGCCGTTTCTTAATCTGGACCTTTCTGGGGCCACTGGCGTCATCATCAACGTGACAGGGGGCAGAGATCTTCAGCTTGAAGAGGCCAGCAGCGCAGTGGAGATGATAAGGAAAAAAGTGGGAAAACATGCCAGGATTATATGGGGTGCTACTGTTGATCAGAAATATGACGGCACAGTGGAAATACTCATAGTTGCCACCGGTTTGCCAAACCCATATAGAAGAGTGGATTCAGATAGGAACAATGAAGACGATATTGATACAGTCTCCTAATTAGCTTGGCCTGTTAAAAAATTAATTTAAACATCGTGGGAATTCAGGTATATCAGGTCTTTGAAACCTGATGATAATGGAGAAATAAAGATGGAACAAATCAGTGTCAGTGATCTGAAGGGAATATCGGCACAGATAAGGAAGAGGGTCATAGAGATGGTCTATTCCGCCAAAAGCGGTCATCCTGGAGGCTCTCTGAGTATTGCAGACGTTCTCACGGTTCTTTATTTCCGTGAGATGAATATTGATCCTCTCAAACCTGATGATCCGGATCGTGACAGGCTTGTATTGAGTAAGGGACATGCCTCTCCTGGCTTATATGCGACCCTTGCGATCAGAGGCTTCTTTCCAGAGGAATATCTGAGCGGCTTCAGGAAAATTTCTTCAAAACTTGAAGGGCATGTTCATCGCGGTGTGCCGGGCGTGGAAGCTTCCACCGGGTCCCTGGGCCAGGGGATAGGCATTGCTGTGGGAATGGCACTGGCAGGGAAATTAGACAGAAAAAATTATCATGTTTATGCTATCATAGGAGACGGTGAGCTTCAGGAAGGAAGTGTCTGGGAATCATTAATGGCTGGCCATAAATATTCGCTTGACAACATGACTGTTATACTGGACAGGAATCGGGTCCAGCTGGATGGATTCACTGATGATATAATGCCCCAGAACAACATAAGGGAGATGGTCTCTTCCTTCGGATGGGAGGTTTTTGAGATAAATGGCCATGATTATGAGGAAATTATGGGGGCAGTGGAGAAGGCTAAAAACTTCAGAGGGAAACCAACATTCATTCTGGCAAACACAGTGAAAGGAAAGGGGGTCAGCTATATGGAAAACAACCCAAAATACCATGGAAGCCCTCCTGCAAACGATGATGAATATGAGAGAGCTCTCAGGGAACTTTCTGGTGATGTTCCATGACAAGTGAAAGCCTCAGGGACACTTACGGGGAGGAACTGAAAAAACTTGGTTCTATCCATAAAGACATTGTTGTTCTGGATGCAGACCTGTCATCATCTACGAAGACAGGGCTCTTCGGAAAGGAATTCCCGGAAAGATTCTTCAACATGGGGATTTCGGAGCAGTCAATGGTATCGGCTGCTGCCGGACTGGCTCTTTCAGGCAAGAAGGTTTTTGCATCTACATTTGCAGTGTTTCTGATGAGGACCTATGAACAGTTGAGGCAGTCAATCTGCTACAATAACGTTTCAGCAAACTTTGTCGTCACCCATGCCGGGATAACTGTTGGCGAGGATGGTGCTACACATCAGATTGTTGAGGATGTTGGGATAATGGCTGGCCTGCCGAACATGAAGGTAACTGTCCCTGTAGATTCCATAGAGACAAGATCCGTTATAGATTACCTTGTAGAGAAAGGGTCTGGGCCAAATTACGTCAGGCTATCAAGAGAGAAATTTCCGGTTCTTAATGAACCGGATTATCAGTTCCGGCCTGGCAAATCTGTAACATTTCTGGATGGATCTGATATAACAATAATAGGAATGGGCGTTATGGTATCCTTTGCCCTCAAGGCTGCAGAGGTTCTGAGGAGAAGGGGAATTTCAGCCAGAGTCATTAACATGTCATCAATAAAACCCATAGACCGGGGTGCTATTCTGAAGGCTGCCAGAGAGACCGGCAAAATAGTAACTGTGGAGGAACATTCCATCTTTAACGGCCTTGGAAGCAGGGTTGCTGAAATTATTTCAGAGGAATATCCGGTGAAAGTGGCACGGCTTGGAGTGAATGATTCCTTTGGCAAATCCGGGAAATCCTGGGAGCTTTTCGAATATTTTCATATGGGAGTTGATGATATAGTGAAGACAGCAGAAACATGTTTCAGGGAGGAACCTAAATATGAAAATATTTCTTGATACGGCAAGTGTGAAGGAAATTCAGGAAGGTGTGGATCTAGGCCTGGTTGATGGAGTGACAACAAACCCCACCCTCGCTGCCAAAGAGGCGAAGGGTGGAAAGACATTCAGTGACATCGTAAAAGAGATCCTAAAGATCACTCCGGGGCCAGTTAGTGTGGAGGTAGTTGCTACCGATTTGGATGGTATGCTGAAGCAGGCTTCCAGAATTTCGCAACTGGGTTCAAACGCAGTTGTTAAAATCCCAATGACAAAGGAAGGCCTCAAGGCAATAAAGGTGTTGAAGGAGAAAAGGGTTGCAGTAAACTGCACTCTTATATTTAACTCACTTCAGGCACTTTTTGCAGCAAAAGCCGGGGCTGAATATGTCTCGCCATTTGTAGGGAGGCTTGACGATATAGGTCAGGATGGCATGCAGATCATTGAGGAGATAAGAGCCATTTTCAATAATTACAAGATACATACCAACATTCTTGTGGCTTCCATAAGGAATCCTGTCCATGTATTGAGATCAGCAATCATTGGCGCGGACGTTGTGACTATGCCCTATGATGTTCTGATGAAGCTTCCAACTCATCCTAAGACAGACGAGGGGCTTGCAAGGTTCCTGGAAGACTGGAAGAAAGTTTCACCAGATGGGTCTTTCCCACTCTGATTTTTTTAATAAAAAAATTTCAATAAACCCTAACAGTTTCAAGGTTTCTCAGGGCAATCGCTTCTATTCCGAATTTTGACCTTATCTGTTTTGCAAAATCCACTGCTTTGTCCGCTTCACCGTGGTTTACAAGGATCTTGTGCGGCTTCGGCTGCATGGTTGCAATGTAAGACAGTAATTGTCT
>JAJZZQ010000009.1 GCA_021797525.1 Thermoplasmata archaeon
CCAGATGTTCCTTTGTGAGCTTTACAGGTGGAATATCTATAAGAGCCTTGCCCGCTATGACCGGATCTGATGTTTCATAGCTTGGGCCCTCCACATCATAGAGAACACCTATGGGTATTTTCTCTCCCCACTCCTGAGCCAGCTCATATGCCTTATGGAAGTCCTTTGTATCTGTCTCAGGTTTGTATACGCGCTTCCTGAAGTAATCATATGTGTTGATCTTATTGTAAGTAACACAGGGGCTGAAAACATCAATGAAGCTGAAACCCTTGTGCTGTATTCCCTTCTTTATTACCTCTTTAAGATGGAGGGCATCGCCTGAGAATGCCCTGGCAACGAATGTGGCGCCAGCAGTAAGTGCTATTGTCAGTGGGTTAAGGGGTTTCTCAATGTTTCCATCTGGTGTTGACTTTGTCTTCATTCCAAGTTCTGTTGTTGGAGAGGCCTGGCCCGTTGTAAGACCGAATATCTGGTTATCCGATACAATGTAAGTAATGTCAACATTTCTCTTAGCTGTATGGTAGAAGTGCTGTGTCCCTTCGAAAAATCCGTCTCCGTCCCCACCATATCCGATGACAGTCAGCTTTGGATTTGCCCATTTTATGGCCGAGGCAACTGGCAGAAGCCTTCCATGGAGCCCATGAAAGCCGTAGAGATTTATGAACTCAGGCATATTACTTGAACACCCTATTCCTGATGTGATCACAGAATCCTTTGGCTCTATTCCCAGATCTGCAAGTGCTCCGCTAATGGCTGAAAGCTGAGCAAAATTTCCGCATCCGGGGCACCAGTCAGGCTTTACTTTTCCTTTATAATCTGCAATTGTAACCATTTTAATCACCTCTTCAAAACTGCCTCTATCTCATCAGCGAGTGCACCTGGATAGAAGCTTTCTCCGTCATACTTTGTAACAAGCTCAGTCTTGACCAGAAATTCTGACCTCAGAAGCTTGTTCATCTGTCCAGAATAGTTGTTTTCCACAACAACAATTTTCTTCTTTCCTGAAAGAAGTTTGTCAATGTCAGGATTCAGAGGATACGGGCGGTTAATCTCCACTGCTCCAACCTTATGGCCCCTTTCCCTGAGTATATCCACAGCCTCCTCAACGGACCCCTGAGTTCCTCCCCACTGAACGACTGCAAATTCTGCATCTTCATATCTGTATGATGGAGTCGGCGGCATGGATTTTATGTAAGCGTCCAGTTTTTTCATTCTCTTCTTCATGGACTCAACTCTCAATGTTGGATCTGTGACGGCATCGCTCACAACATCTCCGTATTCGTTATGCTCATCTGAATCCTCGTTATGCGTCAGTCCGGCAGTTCCCGGGAAGGCCCTGTATGATATTCCATCCTTCGTGTACTCATATCTTTTGTATTCCTTCATGCCCGGTTCTGCAATCTTTCCCCTGTCGATTTTGAAATCAAGGTCCAGGTTTTCAACGGTTTCATAGTGTTCCGCAACGTAAAGGTCAGACATGACGATCACCGGTGTCTGATATTTTTCCGCAAGATTGAAAGCCTCCCTGGTCAGATAGAAGACATCCTCAACATTCCTCGGAGCCAGGACTATTCTCTGGAAATCACCCTGGGATGCCCCAAGGACAAGGTTAAGGTCGCCCTGTTCTGTCTTGGTTGGGAGGCCAGTTGATGGGCCTGCCCGCTGAGATTCGTATACAACAAGAGGTACTTCCATCATTCCTGCCATACCCAGTGCTTCAACCATCAACGAGAAACCTCCACCAGAGGAGCCTGTCATGGCCCTGACACCGGCATAGTTTGCACCTATGGCCATATTAATTGCTGAAATCTCATCTTCCGGGATCTTAACAAAAATTCCGAAATCTTTCTGATGTGATGCGAGATAGTGAAGGGCAGATGAGGCTGGTGTCATAGGGTATCCAACGTACATTTTGAGTCCTGCATTGACTGCGCCAAGACCCAGGGTCTCTCCCCCACTCATCAGATAGTATTTCTTGTTGGAGGTTTTCAGTTTGATCGGCAGCTTTTTGAAATTTGCCTTGTAGTATTCATATCCCTCTTTGGCAGCATTTACATTCTGCTCCGCAATCTCCCCCTTGTTTCCGAACTGGTCTCTTATAACTCCTGCAAGCGTTTCAAAATCAATACCTATAGAAGCCATTGCCGCCCCTATGGCAACTGTGTTCTTCATAAGGGCATTCTTGCTGTGTTTTGAGGCTATTTCATTCAGGGGCATCTCAACGTAGTCAAGATCATACTTCTGGAAATTAGTGAGCCCCTTGTCAAAAATTGCAACTCCATCCTTTGTCAGCGGGGATGCTCCGCCTTCATTTATTGAGGGGTTAGTATGCCTTTCAAGAGCATCCTTGTTCAATGCTATTAAAACATCAAGCCCATCACCCTGGGACTTTACCTTTCTGTCACTGGCCCTTATCTGATACCAGCTCTGTCCGCCTCTTATGATGCTTTGATAATAATTGTAGGTGTTTACATGGAGACCTATTCTTGTAAAAGTCTTTGCTATAATGAGGCCAGCTGATTGCACACCGTCTCCGGCAGCCCCTCCGACCCTTATAACTACCTCATCAGTTTTCATGATAAATCACTACTGTATTTCCCAAGTCTATTAAGCATTTTTTCTTGTTATAGTATAAAGGGAATTTTCGGCACAGGTTCACTTATCTGATATTGATTTCATAATGAATTAATATCCATCAGAAATATCCATGCATGTCGAGAAAAGAGCATGATGTCATAGGGGAGGTGGAAATTGCCGACCAGTACTATTATGGAATCAACACTCTCAGGGCCCGGGATAATTTCAGAATAACCGGGGAGACCGCTGACTCTGACCACATAGATTCCATCACTGCAATAAAGATGGCAGCTGCCATTGCAAACAATAAAGGAGGATGGCTCCCAAAGGACAAAGCTGGTGCAATTGTTGCTGCCTGCAGGGAGATACTTGATGGCAAACACCATGACCAGTTCATAATTGACAAATTTCAGGCAGGAGCCGGCACCTCATACAATATGAATGCCAATGAGGTTATAGCCAATCTCGCCCTTGAGCATGCAGGAAAGAAGAAAGGTGAATACAGCTTCATACATCCAAATGATCATGTGAACATGAGCCAGTCCACCAATGATGTTTATCCAACTCTGATAAGAGTTGTATCTTACAGGAAGGGCAATAAGGTGTTGGAGGAACTTGACCTTCTAATAAAAAGCCTCCAGAAGAAATCGAAGGAGTTTCAGCATGTTATAAAGACCGGCAGAACTCACCTTCAGGACGCCGCACCAGTAACATTTGGGCTTGAGATTTCTGCGTGGGCATATACGCTTGAAAAAGGAAAAAAGGCTTTGGAACAGGCCCTTGACTACATACTTGAGCTGAACATAGGAGGTACCGCAGTAGGCACTGGTATCAACACTTCACCGGGTTATCAGGATTCCGTTGTGGAAGAGATATCAAAAATAACCGGTCACAGTTTCAGGAAGAGCTATAATCTGCCTGGAATAATGGAATTTATGTCAGATTTCTCAAGGCTTATGGATGCAGTAACAGATATTGCTCTTGATCTTACAAAGATATCCAATGACATAAGGCTTCTTTATTCGGGACCAGGCGCCGGCATCCATGAGATCAGAATTCCAGCAGTGCAGCAGGGCTCCTCCATTATGCCCGGAAAGATAAATCCCTCAATAGCAGAGGCTATGAATATGATATGCCACTCCATAATGGGTGCCCAGCAAGCCCTAAACGTGTCCGTTCAGGCTGGACAGCTTGAACTCAACGTGATGATGCCACATATTGATTTTGAGCTGACCAGGTCGGAAGACCTTTTAGCCAATGGAATGAGGATGTTCAGAACGAAACTCATAGATGGACTGGAGGCCGATGAGGAAGTATGTAAAGAACACCTCAGCAGAAGCTTCGGTTCCGCTGCTCTGATGAACCCATACCTTGGTTATGATACTGTTGCAAAGATAGTAAAGGAGGCGGTAGAAACAGGGAAATCAATCAAGGAACTGGCATTAAAGACAGGAAAAATTGATGAGAAAAAATTTGAAGAGATAATGGCTTCAGGTATTCCCAAATAGGTCTGCTGATGAGGATATACTTCGAGTCGTATGGATGCACCCTCAACAAGTCAGAGGCGGGTCTCTATGTCAATAGCCTCCTTAAGGACGGGTCCACAATAGTAGATAACCCAGCCGATGCTGATCTAAGCGTTATATCAACATGTGTGGTGATAAAACACACAGAGAGCAGGATGCTTTCAAGGATACAGGAGCTTTCATCTGTTTCGAAGGTCAGGGTAATGGGATGCCTGCCACCAGTCAGTGGGGGAACTCTTGATTCTGAGGCCATAGAAGTCCTTCATCCAAGGGAGATGCGTTCATTCTACTACGGTGCACTCGATGACATTGAGATAAGGGAGCCTTCACTATTTGACGGAATACCCATAAACCAGGGTTGCACAGGGAATTGCAATTTCTGTATTTCTAGGGTTGCAAGGGGAAAACTCCTTTCCCGCCCCGTAAACAAAATAACCAGCCAGGTCAGAATGCAGCTGGAAAGGAAGATAGGCGAGGTGCGTATAAGCTCGCTTGACACTGCTGCATACGGAAAGGATACAGGCGTCAGGCTTCCAGGCCTCATAAGGGCCATATGCTCCATTGAAGGAGATTTCATGCTTAGAATTGGAATGATGGAGCCCCGGAATACCTATGAAATAGTCGACGATCTGATGGATTCATATTCAGATTCTAAGGTGTTCAAGTTCCTGCACCTGCCTGTACAGAGTGGCGATGATAGAATCCTTGATTCCATGAACAGAGAGTACAAACTGGATGAATTTCTCAAGACAGTTGACAAATTCAGGAAATCCTATCCTGATGGGACACTATCCACGGACATAATTTCCGGCTACCCAGATGATGACGAGGAAAGTTTCAACAACACCCTTAAAATGCTTGAACTGACCAGGCCTGAGATAATCAACATAACAAGATTTTCCCCCAGACAGTATACCAGGGATTTTAACAGGAAGCTGCCAGATTCCGGCAGGATTAAAAGATGGACCTCCGAATATACAGAAATGCACAGGAATATCACCAGACAGAAAATGGAAAGCCTCCATGGAAGAATTGAGAGTATTTTCCTTACTGAGAAAGTAAAGGATCATACAACAATGGGAAGGGACCAGTCCTACAGGGCTGTTGTTGTTCCAGGTGACCTACCCCTGTATTCGAGAATTGATGTTGAGATTGTGGAACACGGCAGTACCTATCTGATAGGAAAGCCCATCTAATTGATGGGGTCCACTGCTACAATTTCGTCCATAATGTATCTTGTGGGTTTCTTAATGCCAAATACCATCTGGAATTCCTGAGGAGTCAGGACAGGCATCTTGAACTTGTCTTCCTCATCAATTGGGACTCTTGGGCAACCGGTGAAGACAACTGCATCGCACATCATGTTTTCGAAGTCAGATGGCCTGGCCTCATTGGCCACAATCAGAACTGGATCAATGCCAATTTGCCTGGCCTGGGCCATTATTGTCTCTGCGAGCCTCATCCTGTACTGTCCTATTTTGGAATCTACAACAACGAGCAACTTTTTTGCATCTCTTGCCTGATATATCCTGGCATACCTTTTCCTTAAAAATCTGTCTGTTTCAGCACTTATATCCTCTATTCCTCTTAAGTTAAGATCAAGAATGAACACTGGCTTTTCGGATGAGAGCTGTGTTCCAATCCCATGAAACTTTCCGGTGCTCACGACCAGATAACAGTCCACCTCACCAGAAATTGAATGAGCTGCACTGAAATTGCATCCAAGAACCTGTCCAGGATACTTCATCCTGCTGTCCTGCTTCCCTATGACAGTACTGAATCCAAGCCTTTCCAGCTGGGTCTTAACCCTGTGCATCATATCCAGATACTGTATGGAGCACAGGAGTCCTATTTTTCTGTACCCCTTTTCTGAAAGTATCCCGTAGGCGGAGTCAGATATCTCTGGGAATTTCTCCATCCTCTTCTCTATAAATATAACCGGTCTGGGATATTTAATGTTGGGAATTTCGGAGTGGCCAAGCTGAACAATATAGTCCACTCCCTCATATACATCTTTATTGCCGATGTCGCATGCCCCGTAAAATGCTTCTGAAGTAACTATGACACTGAAATGTTTTGACAGTTCAGTGAAGTAGGAGAACACGTCAGGTTTAAGCCCATCAGGTAACTGCAATAGGACCCTCTTGCCTCCGTTCTTTGTTATTTCCTCTATTGCACTGCTTAGATCTAGTTTCAATGCCCACTCATCACTATTAAGAATTTAACAGATTCTAATAAAACGAACCGTTGTCATTGTAAATTATCTCTCCTCCCCTAATAACTCTGGAAATCATTCTGGAGCCGTACCGGTAAGGTATTTCCCTGTAGTCCGCTGCATTCAGTATGATCAGGTCAGCCGATTTTCCGGGTTCAATTGAGCCTATTTTGTTATTCTCCCCCAGTGAGAATGCTCCATTTATCGTGGCAGCAGATAGGGCTGCTTCGATTGAAATGCCACAGTATCTCACTGCAAGGTATATTGCAAACAGCATGCTTGTATTTCCAGAAACTGGTGAACAGTCAGTGGATATTGAGAATGGGACCTGGTTCTCATAGAACATTCCAATATCCGGATAT
Source organism: Thermoplasmata archaeon (assembly GCA_021797525.1). The sequence goes on from JAJZZQ010000009.1 coordinate 6,681, forward strand.
TTGCCATCTTTGATGTTGAATGCAGTTATAGGAAGGAAATTCGCAACTGCGCCCGAAGCCTTTATCCTTTCCATGCCTGCCTTATCTGTTTCAAGGAGGTGATCAACGGATGCCACTTTCTGACCATTAAGAAGAGTGAGACAACCTATATTGGCAAGTTCATCTGCATGCAAGCGTAATTCAAACCCCATGGATGATGCGGCCCTGAAAAACCTCTCAGTGGACTCCTTTGAAAATGCACCTTTATCACAGAACGAGTCTGCAAATCTTGCCTTTCCTCTGAATAGAGGAAGCATTTTGCCCAGAACCATTTCCAGATAAGAGGATTCTGTCATTCCCTTTGGAATGGCATGCAACGGAAGGAAGGTCTTTGAAACCCCAATTATGCCAGTTGCAGATATCCTGTCCATTACTCGCAGCATTTTCATCTCGCTTTCGGTTTCTAGACCGTAACCTGTCTTCATTTCCATGAAAGTGGTGCCCGTTGATATGGCATCTCTGACCCTTTCAAGGCTCTGCCGGAATATTGTATCCTCATCTGTATCCCTGGTATCCTGAACTGTTCTGTATATTCCGTTCCCGGAGTTGAGTATCTCAAGGTAAGTCCTGCCCTGAAGCTTCTGATAGAATTCTTCATGCCTTGAGCCACCGTATACTATGTGCGTATGAGAGTCCACAAAGCCAGGCATTATCACCTTGCCCGACGCTTCTATGACTTCTGGATTCTCTGAGGATATGAATGAGTCCAGACGGCTGTCTGGAATTATATCTCTTATCTTTGAACCATCAATTACGACTGATACGCCATTCTTGATGGACAGTGACTCCATGGATTTTCCTGAAAGGGGTTTCCAGCCTGAACCCTCCATTGTCAGGATCTGGGAAGCGCCTTTTATGACCTTAAGGGGCATTCATTCTCTTCATGGTCATTTGGATTAATTTCTTTTGGCTTCCAATTCAGATGAAAATAGAACCAAATATAATGAAGAGAAAGAAACCGGCCGCAACGGGAATCAGGAAAGGAACCCTGTATACCAGGTATTCGCCTGAGCCCCTTTTCCTTTTGGCGAAGGCAATACCTGCTGCACTTTCAGCATCCCTGCTATATGGAATCCTAAATCCAGTTGCCCCGAATTTACGGAATGCAGAGGATATATGTATGAATTCAGCAAGAAGAAAAACAAGAGATGCAAGCACAATATAGAACAGTATGAAAACACCATTGGCAATAAGCCCATCAAGAGCAATGACACCCCTGAGTAGAGAGACGTTCACACCCGTAAATGAGAAAATTAAGGAAATTATTGCCTTCGTGTCTCCTATTCCGAAAAGCGTCTGTCTGAATCCTGTTATGAAAATAAGAGCGATTATAAAGAATTCAAAACCATAGATTGGATATGAACTCAGTGATGCCATAATTATGGCTCCAATCATCATCAGAACCCCAGAGATAATATATCCGTAAGAGGATGACCTCAGAAATGACAGAACGAAAGCTGCCACACCAAGAAGAATGAAGATGGGCGGACTGGATATCAGTATATTTATCACCACCCCGATCACAATAATAGGAACGAAAAGAAATGGATTAACTGACCTTTTTCTTGAATCCCTCTCCGCTCCATAAATTAGGGAAGTCGCCGTAACTAAAATCAGTAGAGATACAGCAATTGTGCCTGTTTGCTCAGATATCATTTCAAAGGCGACCGTCCAGATGAAGGAATGCTTTTAGAACTGAAGAATAGTCCAGGTTTCCCAGCCCAAGAAGCATGGCTGACCGGTATATGCTGTTAGAAACAGAAGATATTGGCATTGATAAACCTGGCTCCGCAGAAAGATCCTCAACCCCTCTCATGGACCGGGTCAGATCCCTTAATGAAGTTCCTGGAAGGAATTCTCCTTTCATTACCGTTTCTTTCTTCAGGCTTAGAATCTCCGAAGAACAGGGGCCCTGGGATATGATTTCCATTGACTGCTCCCGTGGGATTCCAAGCCTTTCTGCAGCCACAATGCTTTCAAGAGATGATGCAAGAATGGTTGCTGCAAGCTGATCGGCGATAAGTTTCATCTTCACAGACCCATGAGGGGATGCTAAAAAATGTTTTTGCGATGAATACGCATCTATTATTTCAGAAACCTTGCCATATGATGCCTGATCCCCGGAAACAAGTGATGTTATCCGCCTCTCCATTGCCATCTTAACATCTCCTAGCATTGTAGCTTCAATATAGTTAACAGCGGCCTCAGTGCACCTCACTGACAATTCTGCCGCCAGAGAGACTGATGTAGTACTAAGGTTCACCACGATGGAATTCGCCCTGATAGTGGACAGGAGGCCTCTCTCACCCATAAAAAAAGAATAGCATGCGCTGTCGCCAGTGAGGCACACAAAAATGATGTCACATGCAGAGGCCAGCCTGTATGGCTCGTCATAAAATTTAATCCTGGGAAAAAGAACAGCTTTTTCAGAATTTCTGTTATATACGCCTTCAACCTCGAACTTT
>JAJZZQ010000078.1 GCA_021797525.1 Thermoplasmata archaeon
GAAAATCCAGGCCTTCACTCAGGGCCACTTCCCTGATCTCTGACAGGGGCTGGTCAAGATTCTTGTTTATATCATTAGCAAGGGCCTTAAGCGGACTGACATACAGACAGTAAATCCTGTCCTCAAGCCTTCCTTCTCTGGAAAGGATAAAAAGCTCATTAATTACTGAAAGGAAACCAGTCAGCGTTTTGCCAGTTCCGGTAGGGCTGGAAACAAGGACATTCTCCCTGTTATGTATAAGGGGTATAGCCTTCCTCTGAGGCTCTGTCAGCCCCTCGTATCTGGAGTTGAACCATTTCCTTATCAGAGGATCGAGAAAGGGAAGAAAATCAGTGACATCAAATCTGTCTTCAGAGGTTTTCTGCATTCAGCACAGCCCTTATTGGAGCCCAAGAATCTATTTAAGCGTTTTGAAACACCCCTATTTTCAGAAAAGTTTAATCTTTCACAGGAATACAGAAGGTTTCAATTCATGAAGTTCTCTGAAAACTGGAACGGGAAAGCTTTGCAGCTATGGACTCAAGGCTCAGGTCGCCTATTCTCGTCTGTCCAAGCAGTTCCTTGAAAAAAGAAATTGCAATATCATAGTCGTTTCTGTTAATGGGCTTGGGTACACCGTCTTTCCCTCCAACAGCGAATGAGTATTTTACCGGGTCGCGGAATGATGGTTCATCCCCGTAGACCAATTCTGCAAGATAGGATAGCGCACGGATTGTTGACTTTCCTATGCCTTTCATATAGGCCAGTTCCTGGAAATCCTCTGGTTGGTATTCATAAATTGCCCTCAATTTAGACCAGTCTATACGGTAATCCATGCGAAGATGCCTCTCTGGAAACTGAAAATTGTCAAGCGACCTCTGGGGGCCGTGCTCTATTGTGTATCTGTACCTTTCGGGATTCTCCTTTCCAATCGATACCATTGAATGCCTGTTATTTTCACTTGCTTTAGTAGATAGGTCAAGAACCTGTTCTCTTACCACTTCAGAAGAGATTCCATTCCTGTAGTCATTTATAAAATCCAGCCCTGACCGCCTGATCCAGTGGTATCTCCTGGCCATCCTCTGAGCTGGATTCATACCCTGCTGTACAATGGCCCACCTGCCGTTTTCGTCCATAACAAGGAACTGCATGTAGAGGTCAAAATCGTCCTGAAGGAGCGACTGATCTACCCTTGCGATCCTTCTTGCATCTTCCAGAATTCTCAAACTCTTGGATTCTGATATTCTTCCTTCTCTGACAAGAGCATCCATTTCAGTGTGCATTTCTGAAAGCCTTTTTCCCTTCCCGCCTATAATGTGTATGTCAGAGTTACGCCTTGTAAAATACTCCTTTATGGCGCTCAGGGTTGCAGTGGTAGTTCCACTAGAATTCCAGTCGAACCCTATTGCCAGAGAAAGAGAATGAAACCAGAAAGGGTCTGAGAGCTTTTCCATGTATGTCTGATTCCCAAATTTTTCCAGGATCAGATCGGAAAGTATTCCACCTAACTTTACCATTCGTTTGTAAAGATATTCAGGGGGATGACCGTAATGGAGTGGAAGCAGGGCGGTTCCTTTCCTTTCCATAGATGTGTAGCCGCTCCATATATGTATATTTTCCCGGATTCGATAATATTTTAACCGTTTTACCAATAATCATGTATGGCAGAATTCAAATGCTATGTGTGCGAAAAGAAGGTTAAAACTGGTGAGAAGTTTACATTTACGAAAAAGGGATCGGTTCACTCTGACTGTTTTGTCTCACAGAGGAGAAAAGAAGTTTCTGAGGAAAACCAGGAGAAGCTAAGGGTATTATCCATTGTTCTGGACATCGAACTGCAGCACCTGCTGGGTATCCTGGACATAAGAGAACAGCCGGAAAACGTAAAGGATGCTGTGAAATTAAAATACAAGGATATAGAAAAGGCCTGTGGGGAAACCACAAGGATGATATCAGAACTTAACTGAATTATTTCTTACTTTTTCCTTTTCCTGATTCTTTTTTTGCGTCAGCCTGAGGCTTTGCTTTTGAAGACTCTTTCTTGGTCTCAGTATATCCACATTTTCCGCATGAGAACCGGTTCGGGTGTTCTGCCAGAAAAACACCTGGACCACACCTTGGACAGAATCTCCTCTGTCTGCTTATCTTTTCATTCTCTACAGAGTAGAGCTCCCTCTTCATCATTGGGCATTCTCCTCCTTAACTTTAAGGCCATTTCTGAACAGTTCATAATCAGGCTCATAGAGCATTGCGCTCTCTTTGTCCGCATATATCTTGGAATAACCTATAACCTCGGATTTTCCGGTCTCCTGAATATTCCTGTCCACAATAACGAGCTCTTTAGGGACACCCAGGTTCTTGGATATAAGATCACGCAGAACCTCCTTTGACGGAGTCGGCTTTCCAGTGAATGTGGCTCTGTAGCGTATCTCCTTTCTGTGAAGGAGTTTATTCTCTCTGTCTGATTCAATTTTCAATTCTACCATGTGAGATCCTCTCTACCAATTCCTCAATGTTTTTCTTAACTGACCTGTCAACAGTGATGCAAGCCATCCCCTTTCCAGGTATACCGTATACTACAACCGTATTTAAGTCACAATAATAAATTATTGGTATCACGGCAAGGTCCTCTTCACCAGTTACCTCAATACGCCCTCCCACCGGCATGATCTTTCTTATGAGAAGAAAAAGATCATGGCTCAATGTGCCTGCTTCATTTTCAACATGATATGCTCCTGGTTTAGAGGAAAATTCCCCTTCCTGACCTCTTCTTGTCTTGAGATCGACTATCTCTATGTGGATTGGTATTCCCAGCCTTCTAAGATTATCTGTGGTTACATCACCCACGGATATTATTTTTGAGGAATTTGATAACCCGAGAATCTCTGATGCGACGCACATACGGTGTCCGTATGAGGAAACTTCATCCAGAACATCCTGTGAAAGAACGAACTTACTGCCTGACTTTAATTGCATAATTTCCAGGTGATGTGATTCCTGCCTTTTCAGCTATTATGGAGAGTTCAGGTTCCGTTATTATGGTAAAACCGAACCATTCTGTAGAAGTTTTCTCCTCGCCATGAATTGGGCAGTTCTTGTCAACAGTGAGCAACTTGCACTTCTTGCAAGCCCTGAATATTTCCTTCATGTTTTCAGTTCTCCATCTTCTTTTCAAGCCACTGGAGTTTTCCAAGGCCCGTCTGTTTCATTGTAAATCCAATGGTGCTTCCTTCCAGGGTAGATGATCTCAAATTCAGATGCACTATCTTTACCCTGACTATATCTCGGGCCTTCAGATCCTTTCTTGTCTCTTTGCCAACAAATCTCTGGTTTGAAAGGTCTACACTGATAATATCGTCCATAATCTGCCCCTTATGAAGCAGCCCTTCGAACGGCCCGAACTTTACAAAAGCTCCGAACTCCTTTACCGATGTTACCTCTCCTTCAACTATTTCCTGCAGTTCAGGGTAAAAAGCAAGTGCCTTGTACCTTACAGCCTGATAAACTCCACCGTCCCCATGGACAATGGCCCCGTCTCCGACAGTCTCGATCTCTGTAACAGAGACAACGAAGCACTTGCCTAGAATTTTATCCTCATTGTTTTCTTCCTTGACATCAATAAGTCTTCCTTCCAGCGATGTCTTGGATACCTCCAGAACTGCTTTTTCATAATCTTCAGAAAGAAGCTCGGGCGGTATTCTGGCTATATATTGATCTTCGATTGTTATATACATTTTTCACCAACCTTAATCCCATGCGCTATGCATGAAAATCCTAAGGAACATTTGAACCAGAAATACCTCGCGGCGCTTACGCTGGTTCAATACTGGGAAGAGTTATCATTAAAAGCGATATAAATTTAACCTTAATGGTCTCTATAAAGGCAATCCGTTTATAAGATAGAACTGCCTTCATTAAGTTTATTGGGTTATTTTCCATATTAGACAGTTATGACTGATTACACAGAGGAAGAAAACAGTATTCTCAGGGATACGGTAAGGGAATTCATGAAAAGAGAGGTTGAACCCATATCCTCAAAGATGGACAGCCAGGATTATTTCCCAGTAGAAGTATTCAAAAAAATGGGAAAGATGGGCTTTCTGGGAGTAACAATCCCAGAGGAATATGGAGGATCATCCCTCGGTTATGAAGCTCAGGCCATGATTGAAGAGGAGATTGGCTATTACAGTGCATCTCTGGCCCTTTCATATGGGGCCCACAGCAACCTCTGTCTTGACAATCTTTACAGGAATGGATCAGAGTATGTAAGAGAGAAATATGTTCCGAAACTTGCTTCTGGTGAATTCATAGGCTCCCTTGCTCTCACAGAGCCAGAATCGGGTTCGGATGCGCTCAATATGAAGACAACCAGTACAGAGAATAGGGACGGTTTCAGCATAACCGGATCCAAGACATTCATAACAAATGCGCCTGTGGCCGACCTCTTTCTGGTATACTCCAGATTTGGCGAAAGTTACAATGCGTACTGTGTCCTCTCCGAAGACAGAGGCTTCAGCAGAGGAAAGAAGTTTGACAAGATGGGGATGAGAGGGTCTCCCACAGGAGAGATATACTTCGACTCGGTTCAGGTTCCACAAGAAAGGTTGTTAGGAAAGAGGGGAGATGGGAAACGTATTATTCTTTCTGGCCTGAACTCCGAGAGGGTGATTCTAAGTTTCATCTTCATCGGAGTGGCACGAAGGGCACTTGAACTGGCACTGAAATACTCCACAGAGCGAAAGCAGTCTGGGAAACATCTTTACGAGTTCCAGTTAATTCAAGAAAAACTTGCATACATGTATACAAGGCTTAGGACGAGCAGGCTGCTGGCTGAGGACTCTCTCCAACTACTGAAGAAAGATCCACTGGATTCAGTAAGTGCTGCTTCTGCAATACTGCATTCCACAGAATCTGCTGAGTATATTGCCAGAGAGGCAATTCAGATATTCGGTGGGTATGGCTATATAAAAGATAATGAACCTGAACGCCTTATGAGGGATGCTATACTGGGCCAGATTGGTGCCGGAACTACAGAGATAAGGAAGAGGCTTGTGGCTCTTGGCATTGTAAAGCAGTACAGAGAAGGAAAAGTGAGACTGTAAGAATGAAATGCATCCTGTGCGACAATGAGGAAGCAGTTTCCCAGGGCCTTGGAGAAAACTGTATAATTTCAAGGACAAAAATTGCGGCAGCCGGAGTGCTCTCCATTACACTGTGCCCCAAGTGCGGTTCACTGAAGATAGGCAACAGGTGGTATCAGAATAGGGATGAACTCCCTCTGAGTTCCCGTCTACTGAATCTATGCAGTGTGAGTGATGAACACTTCCATCCTGAGATAGACAGGGACTCAATAGATCTTGATGTTGAGGGGCAGTCTGTAAAATTCATAGTCACATTATCTGATGGAGCTGAATTCAGGTCTTCTCCCATACAGCTGGAGGCAAAGATTTCAGTCCTGAAAAATAGCTGCCCTTCGTGCAACAGGCTCACAGGATCATATTACGAATCGATCATCCAGATCAGGTCATTCAGCAGGAAATATTCGGACGCTATAGATCATGCTGTGAGAGATGTCAATGAATTCCTTGAGACAGAGAAACTTAAAGGAAAAAACCCTTTTATTTCGAGGCAGCAGAGACTGAAAGAGGGGTTCGATTTATATCTGGGAAGCAAATCAGATGGAGAAAAGATTGCTAAATTTATCCATGACAGATATTTCAGCAATATGGTTCAGAACAAAAAACTGGCTGGTCGTACAGAAGGTTATGATCTGTACAGATACACATTTCTCCTTCGTATTTTAGACCTTCCAGAAGGCGCTATAATCATGAAGAGAGGGGAGAAATTCCTTCTAATCGCCTCATCCAGTTCTGACATAACTCTCATGGATTTAAGCTCAAGAAGGACGGTACACATTAAACAGAATGAATTCAACTCCAATCCATTTGAATATACTGGGGAAGTTTTACCCATAAAAAATTACATCATTTTATCAAGAAGAGACGGTGAGACCCAGTTGATGGACCCGGATTCCTTCAGAGAGATTACGGTGCAGGGTCAATTTTCTGGAGATGAAATAAAGGGTTTTGAAATAGAAGGGGAAATATTGATTCCACCATAGATCATACTGATTTCTTCCCGGGAACCTTTGGAAAAGGATGAGTGTCCTCTATCCTTTTGTATCCGCATATGTATCTCAGGAGCCTTTCTATCCCTATGCCGAATCCGGAGGAAAGTCTCAGACCTCCTCTGGCTTCTTCAATAAACCATTCGAACTGCTCAGGAGACTGGCTCTTTGCCTTTACCCTTTCGAGAATTCTGTCAATTTTGTACTCTCTTTCCCCTCCTGAAAGTGCTTCGCAGTATCCCTCCGGGTAGATAAGATCCATGTCGTTAAGAATCCCTTTTTCAGTGTCACTTTCCCTGTCATAGAACTCCCTCGCCTGAAGAGGAATATCTATTATCCAGAATGGTTCCTTTGCCTCATTAGATAGTATTGACTCAAAATCCTCTCCATACTTTTCCATTGCATCCAGATACCTTACTTTACTGAATGGTTTTGTTGGAACGGAAATAGTCCTGCCTATGGATTTCAGTTCCTTAGAGTGTTTTTCATTCACATGTCTGATTATATCACAAAACAGATCTTCCCCGAGGCTGATGGCATCCTCCCTTGTGGCATCAAGCATTTCCAGATCCAGCTGTGTGAATTCCAGAAGATGCCTTCCAGTTTTTGCTTTTTCCGGCATCTCAAGCCTGACATTTGGGGAAAATGAGTATATCTTTGGGAAATGCTGCACCAGTATCTGCTTGTGGAATATCATACTCTTTGTAAGCGAATATCTTGTGCCTTCATAATCAAATGATGGATCATACACAGGATGGTTCAGCGGATCTGTTGCGGTAGAATAGATCACCGGAGGTATTTCTATGAAACCCCTTTCCTGAAGAAAATATGCCATCCTTGACCTTATTGAACCATTCAGCTTCAATGCGACTTCCAGCTCCTTCTTTCTGTGATGATCCCTTAGAGAACCCTCAAGTGTTGCTTCCATAGGCAGAAAATGAAAGGCACCGATATAACTATTGTCATAAAAAAATGAACATTCTGGTCATATTAGAGTTTAATATAAGGGAAATATGAACGTTATGTCTAATTTATATAGTTAAAACACATTGGGTGAAATATGGATGATAAGGACAGATTAATTTTTGAGTACCTTACTGAAAACGGTCGGGACAAGATATCTGACATTTCAAATGCCCTGAATATTCCTAGAATCACGGTATATGAAAGAATTCAGGGTATGATTAGAAAGGGTATAATCAAAAAGTTCACAGTAGTGCCAGATTATGAAGCAATTGGGCGACCGACAGTTGGATTCATCTACATATCCTTTGATGCTGCATCTGGAAAATCCCAGCGGGAAATAGCCTCCAGAATAGCTGGGTTTCCTGAAGTAGAAGAGGTTTACATAATAGCAGGGGAGTGGGATATGCTGATTAAGGTCAGGGCAAAATCGGTAGAGGAGGTTGGCAACTTTGTACTTGACCGGCTCAGGACAGTTCAGGGCGTTGAAAGAACCGAGACCGTAACCGTGTTCTCAATTGTCAAGTGAAGGATCTTTTGCCTTTGATTTGAGGTTTATGAGAGGCGGTATGACCAGTGAGAGCACAATTGTTGCGATAATTATGTTTGAGTAAATCTCCTTCCCTATGAGACCAGCAGAAAGAACCACTGTTGCTATGGCTATGCCTACAGCACCTCTTCCCCCGAGGAACCCCATGACTGATCTCCTGTACTCTTTTCCAAGAAGAATTCCAGAGGTAAGATAATTTAAAAGGCTTGCAAAAAGTCCCACAACGGAAAGAAGCACCAACAGCAGCAGTAAATACTGCTTGCTTGGTATAACAAAATCAAGACCTGCAATGGCAAAGAATATTGGAATGAAGAAACTGTCATCTATTCTGCTAAGTGTCCTTGTGAGAACACCCTGCAACTCAACACCAATGACCAGTTCATTAATCAGAAGCCCAGCAAAGAAGGCACCCAGGACATAGGTTATTCCTATTACCTCAAAAATGGCTGAAATTATAAGACCCCCAACGATAATGCTGCCAAATATGACCTTTTCTCCCCTATCCCTTGCCCTGATCCTGGAAAAGAAATTCTTTACTGCATCCGAATGAGACCTGAGAACAAGGTCAAGCAAAAACAGAAGAACCAGGAATATCACTATGCTGACAATGCCAAAGATAAAGGTATTCACATCCCTGAACGCTGATGTGACGGTAAAAGCGATTGTATCACTTATAATCACTGAAGCAATTATAACCTTTCCAAGCTCGTTTTTCTCTATGCTGTAGCCCCTCACCAATACAGAAATTATGGAGATTGAAGGGACTCCAACTGCAACTGACAGGAGAATTGACTCGGTTGCTGATAGCCCAAAGAAATGGAAGGCAATAAAAGACATAATGGCAGATGGAACTATAAAACTGCTCAGGCTCAGTACAACTGCCTTCCCCAGATGCTTTTTCAGTGTTTCAGTACTCTGATCAACTCCTATGAGGAGAATTATGAAAAACAGTGATATCTCAGAAATTCCTGAAAGAACAGAATTTGATCTGATGATGTCGAGGACGGAGGGGCCAAAAATCACCCCAGCAATGATTTCTCCGACTACCGCGGGAATACCGAAGCGCTCGACCAGCTCACCAAGAATAAGAGCAGAGATAAGCAGTAACAGAATTGAAAGTATCAGAGTCAACTTAGTCCCATGCACACTATATATTAATTTATTTCAGAATTGATTATTCTTCTGAACACACCAGCAGAACATTTGAAATCTTTCTAAAACAATGTCTTTTAAGGAATGATACGGGGAAAATTGCAATCATTCAATAAAATATCATTTCAGAACGAAAACGTAAATAGCAATAAATGCGGCAACAAGGATTATACCGATCCCAGCCAGATATAGAAAATTGAAGTTTCTTCGCCTGTATGAAATTCCATATTGATCGAACGATTGGCCATCTGACATCGGAGTTCCGCTGTATTCATTGCTGTTATCCGGTCCTGTACCCC
>JAJZZQ010000036.1 GCA_021797525.1 Thermoplasmata archaeon
CGGTGCGTTCCCAAGCTGCATCCTGATGAAATCGAACTCGGCATTACCTAGGCTTACTGTACGATGCTCTATCATAGTTATCCATGGCAGAGGAATTTAAAAAAGTAATGTATTCTGCAACCCTTCCTGGAATGCCACATTCATGATTTCAGAGAATGTGCTTCATCTGAATTCATATTCGCAGACAGACCAGAACATAACATGATTATATCTTGGAGTCCATAGATTAAATAGAAAATCCAGAAAGTAGCAGAAGTTAAAAATTGAAAAAGGTTATATAGAAGTTTATTTTTACTTCCATAGATACATATGATGGGAGGACAACCAATATTCATATTGAAAGAAGGTTCAAAGAGAGAGACCGGCAAAGATGCCATGAAGAACAACATAGATGCGGCCAAGAGTATTGCCAATGCAGTAAGATCAAGCCTTGGCCCAAGGGGAATGGACAAAATGCTTGTCGATTCTCTTGGTGATATTGTGATTACAAATGACGGCGTGACAATACTGAAAGAGATGGATGTAGAACATCCGGCCGCCAAAATGATGGTTGAAGTCTCGAAGACACAGGATTCATTTGTCGGAGACGGAACAACTACAGCCGTGGTTGTAGCTGGGGCATTGCTCCAGGAGGCTGAGGCACTGATAAATCAGAATGTGCACCCCACAGTGATCTCATCCGGATACAGAATGGCTGCAGACGAGGCCAAGAAGATTCTTCAGAGCATTTCCAAGCCAGTAAAATTCAGCGACAAGGAACTGCTGATGAAGATGGCAGGGACATCCCTGAGCAGCAAGAGTGCATCATCAAGCAAGGAAAAACTCTCACAGATTTCCGTTGATGCTGTAGAAGCAGTCGCTGAAAAGTATGACTCAGGTTACTCTGTTGACTTTGATAACATTCAGATGGTAAAGAAGCAGGGCGGAGACATCGACGAAACCCAGCTTATTCAGGGAATAATAGTGGACAAGGAGAAAGTCCACCCCGGAATGCCAGACTTCGTTAAGAATGCCAAGATAGCTCTGCTTAACGCAGCCCTTGAGATCAAAAAGCCTGAATTTGACACAAACATAAGAATAGATGACCCGTCAATGATACAGAAATTCCTCTCACAGGAAGAGTCCGTTCTCAAAGAAATGGTCACAAAAGTGAAGAAGACAGGAGCCAATGTGCTAATAACCCAAAAGGGAATTGATGATCTTGCGCAGCATTACCTTGCTAAGGAAGGCATATACGCTGTAAGAAGAGTTAAAAAGAGCGATGTCGAGAAGCTTGCAAAGGCTACGGGTGCTTCAATTGCCTCATCAATTGACGAACTCTCTGATCAGGACCTTGGATCAGCTGAGCTTGTTGAGCAAAACAAGATTGGCGACGACTACATGACTTTCGTAACGGGCTGCAAGAATCCAAAGGCTGTCAGCATACTCATAAGAGGGGGCACAGAACATGTTGCGGATGAGATTGAAAGATCGATCACAGATTCAATCCATGTTGTAGCCGCTGCCGTTGAGGACGGAAAATACGTCTCAGGTGGAGGTTCTTCAGCAGCCGAAATGGCCCTTAAACTGAGAGAGTATGCGTCAAAGATCGGCGGAAGACAGCAGCTTGCCATAGAAAAATTCGCTAACGCCCTTGAGGAGATTCCGAGAGCGCTTTCTGAAAATGCCGGGCTTGATGCAATTGACATGCTCATAAAGATCAGAAACGAGCATGCAAACGGCAAGAGAACAGCAGGAGTGAATGTATACACTGGCGAGGTAAGCGACATGGAAAAGCTGGGTGTCATTGAGCCAATAAGAGTTGGACTTCAGGCTATTGACGCCGCAACAGAGGCTGCAGTTATGATCCTGAGGATTGATGATGTTATAGCCACCAAGGGATCAAAGGGAGGAGCAGGAGCACCGCCTTCACCTGGAGCCGGAGCAGGAGAGGATTAAACTCTCCAACCAAATTTTTGTGAATAAGATTAAATAAAACAATATTCTACGAGATCGTGGAAAATACCTATTCGCAGATATACAAGAAACAGCATTATGGCCTTGTTGGCAGTCACTCAGCCGTAAAGGTTTGCCACTGGACCAAGAGCGAGCTGACCGGGGGCCGCGGCTGTTACAAGGGTGATTTTTACGGTATAAACTCGCACCAGTGTGTGCAGATGACCCCCGCACTTACATCATGTACTGAAAACTGTTCATTCTGCTGGAGATTTCAGGGATTCGACAGCATGAAGATAGCGGATGAGGATGATCCTGAAATGATCCTGGAGGAATCCATAGAAGCTCACAAGAAGCTGATATCAGGTTTTAAAGGAAACCCGAAGGTCACTGAGGAGAGATGGAGAGAGGCTGAAAACCCCAAACATATAGCCATTTCCCTTACAGGAGAGCCTACATTATACTCCAGGCTCGGAGAATTCATAGCCCTTGCGAAGAAGAGAGGGATGTCAACATTCCTTGTAACTAACGGAACCCTTCCAATGGTATTGGAAAGGCTTGATCCGCTTCCCACTCAACTCTATGTTACAACTGCCGGACCGACAAAACAGATATTTTATGATCTTCTGAACCCATCCATCGGGAATGCTTGGGAGAATTTCAACAGGACACTGGAACTTCTGCCATCTTTGGATACAAGGAAAGTTATCCGCCATACTCTCGTCAATGGTGTGAACATGCCATTTCTGGATGAATATGCGAAGATGGACTCAACAGCCCAGCCTGATTTTATAGAGTCAAAAGGTTATGTTCACGTCGGGCAGAGCATCCAGAGGCTTGGAATAGAGAATATGCCGTCTCACGAACAGGTCAGGGAATTTTCCCTTCAGCTTGCAGAACGCCTCGGATATTCATTTCACAAGGAGAGATCTGATAGCAGGGTAACACTTCTTACAAAGAGAGACTCAGGCATTACAATAGATTTTAACAGTGTCTGAATTACCCTAAAGTTTTCCCGGGGCTAATAAAAATAAACATCTCTTTCCAATTCATTGTATGAAGAATTGCTGACCCGGAAAAAGGTTATAGCGCTTCACTCCATGACTGTATGAAAGAAATGGATTTTGCACTTACTGAGGACCAGGAGCTCCTTAAGAATTCAATTAAGGATTTTGCAGAAAGAGTAATTTCAAAAAATCTAGAAAAGATGATTACCTCCAGAAGAATTCCTGATGAAATATTTTCTGAGTTCAGAAGAATGAACCTTTTTGGTGTCTCTGTGCCGCAGAAGTTTGGAGGTATGGGCGTCTCTCCAGTAGATATGGGTATAATAGGTGAGGAGATAGGACGTGCAGACCCCACTGCCTCAATATCTGTGCTCTATCTTGTACATAACTCCTGGAGCTACCTTATCTCCAGATATGGTACAGAACTCCTGAAGGCAAGCACTCTTCCAAAGATAGCGTCTGGTGATCTTATAACCGGGATAGCAACCACTGAGCCTTCCTGCGGGTCCGATATAGCTTCGATAAAAACCACAGCAACAAAGAAGGGAAATTCATACATAATAAATGGCGAAAAATCATTCATCAGCCTCGCCTTTGACATAAAGGAGAGGGGCGGGGGATTCGTAACTTCAGCAAAGACCGACCCGTCAAAGGGAGCATCCGGAATATCACTTTTCTATGTCCCTTACAGTGACAGAATTGAAATTTCAAAGCTTGAGGAGATGGGACGCGAGGGTTCCACCTGGGGTGCACTCAGGTTCAATGATGTTGAGATTCCATCAGAATATCTGCTTGGAGAGGCAAATAGAGGGTTTAACATAATTCACGAAGGGTTTGAGCTTGCAAGAAGCATCATCGCGGTTGTCTCTGCTGCCATGGCACTCAGGGCTCTGGATGACGGCATGGATTATATAAAAGAGCGGAAGGCTTTCGGAACTACCATTGGAAAATTTCAGGGAATACAGTTCCAGCTTGCTGAGGACGTTGCAAAGATGGAAGCAGCTCTGACAATGGGATACAGAGCCCTCTGGATGTATGGAGAAGAACAGCAAGAGAGAAGATTCAATAGATTCCAGGTGACAAAAGAGGTTGCGGTTGCAAAACTTCTTTCCACAGTATGGGCTTTTGACGCCATAAATGACAGCCTTCAGTGGCATGGTGCATATGGCTACTCCAAGAACAATATGCAGGAGATTGCACTAAGAGCGGTCAGATCTTTCCAGCTGGCCGAGGGATCACGTGAGGTTATGAAAATGATAATTGCGAGAGAATCCCTGGGGCATGAATACTACAGGAAGTGATACAGTGGCAGAAGAGGAGATCTCCATAGACTACTTCAGGAAAATTGACATCAGAACCGCAAAGGTGACAGAGTGCGAAAAGGTTCAGAAATCAAAGCACCTTCTTCGTATTGTTGTCGAAGCGTCCGGAGAAAAAAGACAGATAGTGTCGAGCATCTCTGACTACTACAGCCCAGAAGAGATGGTTGGAAAGACCATTCTTGTTGTCTGGAATCTTGAAAGGGCCACAATTATGGGTCTGGAAAGCCAGGGAATGCTGCTGGCGGTAGAGAAGGATGATTTTCTTTCACTTCTCACCACAGACAGAGAGTCACCTTCTGGGTTGAGAGTGAGCTGATGGATGATCTCGAGAAGTACAGGCCATCCAGAGTTACGGACCTTATTGCCAACCATAAGATTCTTGATGAAATAACGCAATGGCTCCGATCCTGGGAGAACGGAGTCCCAGCCAAAAGGGCCCTCATCCTTCATGGCCCTCCGGGTACAGGAAAAACAACCACGGCCTATGCCATAGCAGGTGAGATGGGGCTTCCTGTAGTGGAGATGAATGCCTCCAATGAAAGGAGTTCCGATTCCATGAAAAGAGTTGCCCTTATGGCATCACTTTACAGAGATCTATCCACCTATGATGAGAATGTGAAGAGAGAATATGACCACATAATCCTCATCGATGAGGCTGACAACATATTTGAGTCCAGGAACAGCAGAGTGGGTGGCGATACCGGAGGGCTCACTGAGCTTGCAAGAATCATTAAATCCAGCAGGTCTCCAATAATTATAACCATGAATGAATTCTATGACTTCAGGAGAAAATCTGCTGGAAGGGATATTGTGGCAAATTCAGTGGTAATTGAGTTCAGGCAGTTTCAGAGGGTAAGAGACACAGATTACAAAAGTTTTAAGCTCTCTCTGCTTCAGCGGATCAGGTATATTGCTGAGAAAGAGGGATTGCAGTTTGAACCATCAGTTGTTGAGAGGGCTATTGAAGTAAATCGTGACGATATAAGGAGCATCATCAATGATTCGCTTTCCTCCTTCTCATATCGTGGGGAAAACGCTTCCGGATTTGAAAGCGGATCAAGGGACAGCGAGACCTCCATATTCGACTGCATGAGGGATACATTCAAGTCAAGGGACTATGACAGGATTCTGCAGGACCTTTTCAATAAGGATTTTGAAACCGAAGACTACCTCATGTGGATTGACGAGAATGCCAGGAGCGAAGCACAGGAGATTGAAGATCTTGAATCAGTTTACGGGCTCATTGCAAATGCAGATATATTTATGGGCAGGGTAATGCACAAACAGCATTACGCCTTCAAGGGTTATGCTGAAGAAATACTGGCGGGGGTCTCATTCGAGATCGCAAAACCAAACACACATTTTGTGAAATACGATTTTCCTAAAAGAATACTGAGAATGTCAAGGATGAGGGATGGAAAGGAAACGAGACGATCTCTTCTAACAAAGTTATCACGAATCTGCCACACAGACAGATCTGTCATTGAGGATAATATGTGGTACTTCAGATCCCTTGCAAAGTCCAGAAAAAGCCTTGCAGATATGCAATCAGTCCTTGCCCTCACCGAGAAGGAGGTCACTCTCCTTAAGAAGGGATAACTCCTCTTCCATCGTCTTTTTAAGTTTTTTAACTGTTCCGCTGGTAAGAACGGTTTTCAGGCCTGATATGCTGTTAATGTGATCTATTGCTTTGTCTTTTGTAAACTGGTCTGCCAGCACTATCATAAATGAGCCGTCTCTGAACTTCTCCTTGCAGCCAAACTTTCTGTAAAGTTCTCTTCTTGCATACTCGAGAATGCCGTTATCACCATCGGCACGAATTAGAATGTATCTCTTGCGTAAGAGAGAACCTTTCATGGTCTAATGATATGCAAGCCTCGAATTAAAATCCTCCTGTTACAGTGAATGAGTAATGTTCAATCTGATCCAAAAGAGATCAGTTATAACATTGGCCTCTTTCCTTTCTTCAGATCCTGTGAGCAGTTAGGGCAACATGCATATTTAAGCCGCCCGGATACCATTACTCTTATGGGGGACCGCTCAACTGTTTTCCCGCAATAGTCGCATGTAACTTTAATGTCAGGAGATACTGCACTTCCAGCCACTCTTTTCCTAGCTATTCTGATTTCATCCACTCTTACTCTATCCAGGCTGTGCAGATCACTGTAGAACAGAACCACAATGAAAGATGAATCAATGAGCTCAAAATATTCCAGGAGTTTCTCCTGATCAATTCCATCAAGGCTTGAGACTTTTGCAATCAGGAGATCACTGTTTTCCTGTCCAGTAACTATGGTGAAACGGCTTATCCAACCCTCTGAAATCATGGAATCGAGCAATTTGGAAATTCTCGTCCTGTTTGTGTCAAGCTTCCTTGCCAGCTCAACTGTACTCACCCGGGAATTTGCTTTAAGAAGCTCGGCAAGCCTGAATTTCATCTCAATGTCGCTGATTCGCATATTGATAATATTCTAACGTTATATTAGGCATTTTGTATCACATACATTAAATGAGTGTACACAATTACTATCAATAACAACTATTCAGTGCATTAATGCCATTTAATGAATGAAATTGAGGTGATAAATTGCCCACCGATCCTGTTTGTGGAATGTTCGTATCAGAAACGTCTGAACTAAAATTGACTGAGGATGGAGATACTTACTATTTCTGTTCTAAGGATTGCCTGGACAAGTTTACCAACCCTGAAAAACAGGCAGGAAAACTTAGATTGAGACTTACTGTCGGAATCCTGTTTACGATTCCAGTTCTTGTTCTCACTTATGTCACGCCTGCCAGCTATCTAAGGGACTATATTCTTATAATACTCGCCTCACCTGTCCAGTTTTATTCTGGCTATGTTTTCTATTCCGGTTCCCTCCATTCCCTGAAAGAAAAATCTGCAAATATGGATATTCTCATTACTATCGGTAGCAGCACAGCCTTTGGATTCTCGGCGGCAGTATCATTGTTGCATATTGCATTGATTGGACCAGGTGAGGTTTATTTTGATGCATCCTCAGCAATTTTAACACTGATTCTTGTTGGCCAGTATGTCGAAAGCAGATCAAAACTCAGGGCGAACATTACTGCAAGAAATCTGTTCAAACTCCTTCCGGATATGGTACATTCTGTTAGACCTGACGGATCCGTGTCCGATGTTAGGACTGATTCTGTCAAACCAGGTGAGATTATACGCGTATATCCCGGGGACAGGGTACCATGTGACGGAGTAGTAACGAACGGGGAAAGCGAGGTTGACGAGTCAATAATTAGTGGAGAACAGAAACCGGTTCTCAAGATAAAGGGAGACAGGGTTATTTCCGGAGCAATAAACATCAATGGTTCCATTGATGTCACAGTTCAGGCAATGGGCAAGGGATCAACAATTGATGAAATAAACAAACTTATCAGAAAGGCATCCACAGGACGAACCAAATTCCAGAGGATCACCGACAGATTCTCCTCAATTTTCGTGCCTTCAATAATTGTAACGGCATCATCAACAGGAATATTCTGGTATATATTTCTCACCCTGTCCGGATACCATGATCCTGTACTGATTGCTATTTTGTCATTTGTCTCTGTTGTTGTGATAGCATGTCCCTGTGCAATTGGCCTTGCGACCCCTGTTTCACTCCTTGTTGCCTCGGATTCATCCCTCTCTTCAGGAATTGTCATCAGAAATCCTGGAGCAGTTGAAAGACTTGCAAAGGTGGACTATGTCGTACTTGATAAAACAGGGACCATAACTGATCCTGTTCCAGAGGTATCAGGTGTTGTGGAGAATGGAATGTCTCAGAGGGATCTTATCAAATATGCAGTTTCACTTGAGTCTCATTCAACCCATCCATATGCCCGCGCAGTTCGAAAAAAGGCAGCATTGATGGGAATTACACCTTTGCCTGTTGAGGGACTTCGTGAATTACCAGGCAAAGGGATCTATGGATCCTGTGAAGGCTTAAATGTTGGCTTAACAAGAATTTCAGACAGCGGGAAACCTGGTTTCTCCCTCATTATAAATGGTGAAGAAAAGGGAAGGTTCGAACTGAGCTACCAGATAAAAGAAAACACCTCAGAGGGAATCAGAAAACTACATGAGAGCGGTATTGAAGTTGGAATAGTATCAGGTGATAATGAGGAAGAGGTTCGGAGAATATCTTCCATCGTTGGCGCTGACTCTTTCACAGGAGGGGCTTCTCCATCAGAAAAGGAAGAGATAGTCAGATCACTCCAGGAAAAGGGGAAGTATGTCCTTTTCCTTGGAGACGGCATTAATGATGCCGCAGCCATTGCCTCAGCTGATGTGGGAGCTTCAGTGGCCGAAGGCACAGATATTGCAAAAAGCCAGTCTGATATCGTTTTCCTGTCAGGCAACACAGGTGCAATATTTGCATCAAAAAAAATTGCCGAGCAGACAGTCAGGAAAATACGGCAGAACATAATATATGCCATAGTTTACAATGTAGCACTTGTTCCTGTTGCTGCGGGTGTACTTGTCCCGATCTTCGGTCTCACGATATTCAGTTACCTTCCATTCCTCTCTGCAGCAGCAATGGGTATGAGCTCCACATCTGTAGTTCTCAATTCCCTCAGGTTAAGAGGGACCATACGAAGAAGCATAAACACTAGTACAACTCCATCCATTGCCTGATTATCAATATTCAGAGAGAGAAAGGTGTTAACTCAAAATATATTTATAGCCTCTTAGCCTACTGCACCATTCAAGTTAACCAGGAGTTGTAAATAGATGGCAGAAGTTGAAACGACATA
>JAJZZQ010000022.1 GCA_021797525.1 Thermoplasmata archaeon
AAACACTTGAACCAAGAATTAAGAGCAGGCTCAATCAGGAAAGTGTTGTATTTGCCCCTTACAATGCCGATCAGTTAAGGGATATTATCAGCTACCGTCTTAAAGGGGTTGTTAAGGAAGAGAGCGTGGAGCCCTCAGCTATCAGCCTCTGCTCCGCAATAGGAGCACAGGAGCACGGGGATGCCAGGAAAGCCCTTGATCTGATGAGGATTGCCATCGAAATAGCAGTCAGGGAAAAGAGAGAAAAGCTTACCGACAGAGAAATATACGAGGCCAGAGACAAGTTTGACATGAATGTTGTCAGGGAAGCCATAACTACACTTCCTCTTCATTCCAAGATGGTCCTTTTAAGCACAATAATATCACAGGAAACATCAAGCGGACAGATTACTACCGGAGAAATACAGGAGAATTACAGGAATATGGCTGTAGAACTTGGCATTTCTCCCCTTTCAATACGTCGTATAAGTGACATACTTTCTGAATTGCAGGACTATGGGCTTTTAACGTCAATTACGAAGAGCCTTGGAAGATACGGAAGAACAAGGTTCTTCAGGACAAATGGCGAGATAAGCCATTACCGGAAGTACCTTCTCGAGGATGAGGTACTCTCATCATTCAAGGGAAGCAGAATGGTAAGGCAGGCAAGGTTCGATTCAATAGATCAGGACGACGCAGAAAAATTTTTGGGAAATATAAGGGATTCTAAACCAGCTGATGATTGAGCCACGCAAAAATATCAGTCCGGGAATATGAAACAGAGATCATCAAACGGGTGGAATAGATTAAAACCGTGTGATTTTGCAAATTCATCAGGTGCGTTGGTCCAGTCATAATTGTCCACTATGATAAGGAACTTGCTTCTCAGGTTTTTCAATGCAGTTTCCAGTTCAAATTTAACATGCTCATATGTGTGCTCTGAATCATGAAAGAACACATCAAATGGCCCGAAATATATGAGATTCTTCTCAAGTGTCTTTTTTGTGTCCCCAATTATAAGGGTAAATCTTTCCCTGAGGGCATCAGGTATCATGAAACCAACAGGCATGTCCTTTTCCTTCCCGAATGGCATTCCAAGGTCAAAGCTGTAAAGGTGCCCATTGAAACCTTCTGAAGCCTTAAGTATGGCATATGAAGTAGTTCCCGGGCCCACTCCCGTTTCTGCTATGATTCTTCCACCAAAAAGTTTGACAGAAGCATATATGTATCCAAGTTCCCTCGGTGATACCTGCCAGTAATCTCTGGATCCAATTCTTCTGCTCACTTCGGCATTTATTGGCTCTGCTTCGGAGGCTGCATCTTCAAATCCTTTCTTTTCTGTTTTAAGGTAACTAAGGAATTTATCCTGTATGTCCATGATCCAATACCATTTTGAATTATTTTATCATTTGGTGAGAAAATAGAGAAGTGTATCTTAATGGATTTTATTCTTCTAGCATCAGGAGGCCTCTTGCTCGGCATTTCTCTGGCTGCTCCACCTGGCCCAATTACCTCTATGCTCATAAACAGGGCCACTAGAAGCATCCCCGGGGCTGTCTTAGTTGGGCTTGGAGCTATGACAGCTGACTTCATTCTCATGGTAATTACAATTTTTATCGGCAGCGAATTCTCACTTTACAGGTACGTGCACTATATTTATCCGGTCGGGGCAGCTTTCTTTATCTATCTGGGATACAGAATTCTTATCTCCAGGGTATCTGAAGGGCAGGACAATGGCCGAAAGGGAGGTTATATCTCAGGAGTATCAGTAGGGTTGCTAAACCCACTTCAGATCGGTTGGTGGCTCACGGCAGGGCTTGGTGTTTACGAGCGTTTTGGAATTCTTACAATCATTTTTCTCTTCGCTGGAGCTCTTCTGTGGGTGTTCATACTAACTGGGGCAGTTAGGATTGCAACGAAAAAATTTGAAAACAGGATGGAAAAAATAATAAAAATCTTCAGCTCCATGTTTCTTTTCGTGTTCGGAGCCGTTTTCATTTACCTGTTTTTTGTCTAAATGGTCTTGTCCGCAAATGTCTTGACCACATCAACTGGGGTATAGCCATCTGTGCCAGAGACGATCTGATCAGAAGGTGGATTTTTGAAATACTGTGGTACGAACTCATTCAGTCTCTTTGTGAAGGCAGGAATGGCCCTGTTATCGTAGAATATTCCCGTTGGAATTCTCTCTTCCCACTCAAGTCCTTTGTTGTAGGCCTTCTGGAACTGTTCAATGGCCTTATCCATGCTTTCCCCTGTTACAACTGGATCCCATGACTTGTCATCTTCCAGCTTGTACACTTTCTTTCTGTAGTAATCCATTGTGTTTATGTTGTTATAAGTAGGGCAGGGCTGAAGAACATCTATAACTGATGATCCTTCATGAAGAATCGCTGTTTTTATTATCTCTTTCAGTTGCTTCATGTCAAAGGAGAATCCTCTGGCAACGAATGAATATCCTGATGCAAGGGCAAGGGCTATGGGGTTAACCTTTCCAAATATATTCGCTCTGCTGAGGCCTTTAGTTTTCTCTCCAAGCTGCATTGTAGGGGCGGCCTGCCCTTTTGTAAGACCATAGACCTCATTATCGAAAATAATTATTGTAAGTCCGCTGTTTCTTCTGCCCTCTGCAACAAAATGTCCTGCGCCGATACCAAGCATGTCTCCGTCTCCGCCTGGTACAATTACCTTAAGATTTGGGTTGGAGAGTTTGACTCCTGTGGCAAATGGGATAGACCTGCCATGCAGGGTGTGTATACCTCCAATATTAAGGTAGTGTGGTGTCTTTCCGGAGCAACCAATTCCAGAAACAGAAACCACATTATGCGGATCAAGATTCAATTCAGAAAGTGCCTGCGTAATGGATGTGAGTATTCCAAAATCCCCACATCCGGGGCACCAGTCCACAGTTACATCGCTCTTAAAATTATGCGCCATTTTCCAAAACCTCCTCCAATTTCTCCTCTTTTCTGTTTTTATAAATATTCATGGCAGATTCCAGAAGTTCGTCTTCGGTTATGTGCCTGCCGTTATATTTCAGAATACTCTTCTCAATGTTAATGCCTGTGTTTGTTCTGATTACACGGGCAGCCTGAGCCAGCATGTTGCTTTCAACATCAATGACAAGCTTTGCTTTTTTCAGTATTTTGGAAACAAACTCAGATGGAAATGGCTCAAACATCTTAATGTAAAGAAGATTTGCTGAAATTCCCTTTGATTTGAGGTCTTCCATAACATCAAGGATAACGCCCTTCTGGCTTCCCCAGGTTACAAAGGTGATCTCTGCATCGGCAGGGCCGTATAACACAGCTCTGTCATTCATTGGAACCTCTTCTTCAACAGTTTTAAGCTTCTGGAACCTCTTTCTCATCATTCTGTCCCTTATATCCGGGTCCTCTGTAACGTGCCCAAGTTCATCGTGCTCATCACCCGTCATCCAGAAGATATTCTTTCCAAGGTATCCTGCGTTCGAAATTCCGTTTTCTGTATCGAGGTTATATCTTCTGAAAGATTCTGAATCCTTGGTAGCTAGAACCTGGCTTACCTTGACTCTTTTAGAATCTATCTCAGGTACAAGGTCACTGGTATTTGCAAGGTTCTTGTCAATGAGATGAAGAACGGGCATCTGATACCTCTGGGCATAGTTCAGGCCTTTCATTGCGTCATAAATGCACTCCTCCACATCTCCAGACGAGATGACTATTCTTGGGAATTCACCATGTCCGGTGTTTAAGGCGAAAAGAAGATCAGACTGCCCATTCCTTGTTGGCAAGCCAGTACTAGGCCCGCCTCTCTGATAGAGTGTTATCAGTATGGGGACTTCATCCATCCCTGCAAATGAGATACCTTCTGCCATTAGCGAAAAACCGGGCCCACTTGTTGCTGTGGATGCTCTCGCTCCAGTGATTGCAGCCCCTTGAGCCATTGTAACAGCGGATATTTCGTCCTCTGTCTGAACTATTACTATGCCTGAATCTTTCAGACTTCTTTTCTCATTTTCGATGAATGAGATTGCACCATGTTCCTCTAGAATCGAGCTTTCATCACTAGCTGGGGTTATAGGGTAATAAGTCTGAAACCTCAGCCCGCCCATCAGTTTGCCAATAGCTGAACCATCATTTCCAGTTATCAGGAATCTCTTTTTCTTTGCAAGCTTAGGTATGGTTTTTCCGGCAAGATTATTGTTTTTGCAGTATTCATAGGCTGCTTTAACTACTTTGATATTTTCTGCAACAACACTCTCCTTTGCCGAGAAGACCTGTCTGATTGACTCCTCTCCAAATTCTGCTGGCAGACCTGCTATTGCCAGGGTAATTGCGGATCCAAGAGTGTTGAAATATCTTGTGGGAACACCATCTGAAATTGCAGATGAAACAACTTCATTGAAGGGAACGGCAATAGGGGTTCCACCTTTTTTCTGCATCAGCTGAAGTGCACCCTTTATGTTAAGAGGCAATTTCTCTTCCTGAAGGGTTTCTTTTATCCTCTTTGCAGTATCTCTCATTATCATTCTTGCTGAGGCTAGATCAGAGGTTTCGAATTGTTTATCGTATACTATTTTTGTGCCATCACCGACATCCTCAATGTGTTCAAAGATTGTGTCAGGATCCAGGGCAATAAGAATATCTACCGGATATTTCAAAGACCTTGGTCTCTCTTCTTTCACCCTGAGGTGATTGTAGCTATGCCTCCCCTTTATGTTGGAATGGTACTCTCTAACTCCAAAAACATTATATCCTGCGGCTGCAAAGGCCCGGGTAATCATGTTAGAAGATGTATCAATTCCACCACCCTGAGGACCGCCAAGTGTTAAGTTCAGATCCATTTGGAATCGATACGTAATGCTTATTTTGTTAAAAAGCTTAATGGGATTTGCTTTATGAAAGATTTCAGGATTTTTATCTTACCTCCATGACTGAAGAGAAAAATCTGTTTGTTCTTCTGAAAAACATATTGAATAAATCCCGCCTTCAGGTATGCATGTTGATAGTCACCGGAATGCCGGGATCAGGAAAAGATGAATTTGTTCAGGTAGCAAAAAAACTGGGCTGGCTTGATGTACACATGGGGAATACGGTTAAGGATTATGCCAGGAGACAGGGAATTGCAGAAAATGATTCGCAAATTGGTAAATATGCATCCGATGAAAGGAAATTACATGGGATGGACATATGGGCCAGAAGGACATCGGAATTTATCAGGGAACCGGACAGGACAATTGTTGATGGCCTCAGGAACATTGAAGAATTGGAGTTCTTTAGAAATAGGTTCAGTAAAGTAAAGGTGATCGCGATCTATGCCAATCAGGAGGAACGTCTAAGAAGAATACAGAGAAGGAGCCGGCCTGACGATGTAAAGGACGAGGCTGGCCTTAATAAACGGGATACGCGAGAGCTTGAATGGGGCATAGGAAGAACCATCTCTCTTTCCGATTTTATGCTTGTTAATGATCGCACTCTTGAGGAATTCAGGAAGAATTCAGCAGAGCTTTTGAATTCAATTTCAGCTGTTTATTACGACTCCTAGACTGTTAACATATATTCCTTTATGTCGCTGAAGAAAGCCTGACCTATTGTTGTCTCCCCCCTGATTCCACTGTACCTTATGTTTTCGTCCATTAACCTTTCCGGGTGTGGCATAAGACCTATTACGTTTCCCTCCGGGTTGGAAAGGCCTGAAATAGACTCAATTGTGCCGTTTGGGTTCCAGGGATAATCGCCATCAATGCCATCTTGAGTTGAATATTTAAAAAGTACCTGACCGGAATCAATTAGTTTCTCCAATGTTTTTCTTTCATAAAATCTAATCTTTCCCTCTGCGTGTGCTACGGGAACTACGTAAGGATAATTCAGCTTTAAGTGTTTATTGAAAACTGGGTTTTTGGAAATTCTTCTGATATAGGTAAACCTGCATTCATATCTGTTTGAATCATTATGATCCAGAGCTATGGCTCTGTTCTTATCTAATCCCGGAAGGAACCCCATTTCTGAGAGAATCTGAAACCCGTTGCAAACTCCAATAACCGGTTTTCCGGAGTCAATAAATCTCACAAGATCGTTGAAGCTAGAACTCCTCAACCTGTTGGCAAAGATTGCACCTGCCCTTATGTAATCTCCTGCTGAAAAACCACCAGGAATAAAGAGGCACGAGAAATCTTCCAGGGAAATTTTCTTCCTTTTGAGTTGATTCAGATGCACGTAATGAGGCTCACAGCCTGACTCGAGAAATGCGTTGAAGGCCTCGAATTCATTATTTGTGCCTTCCATTCTTAGAATACAAACTTTCGGGGTTTCTTTTGTGTTTATTGTCCCCCTCTTCTTTCCTTTGCTTTGAACCTGAGACCAGTATATCCACACTTCCTGCAGCTGGTCGCGTTCGGGGAATTCCTAGCGTCACATCTCATGCATATTTTCTTGTTTAGTCTTCTTTCTACAGCTTCTGGAAATGCCATATTTAATCAACCATGAATTGACAGTTCTAGGTATTTACCTTATATACTGCCAGACGTGAATTTCTTCTGGTATTATTAATCCATCGCTTCTTAGAATTAGAAATAACATGCACTATACACCATGGACTGCAAGTATTACGGAGCCAAATAGAAGGAGAAATACTAACATATTTAGGAATGTGCTGATGCCCATTTTTACCTTGTCACTCTTCAGGAAAGAAAGCGATTTCCTTCTCTCTCCTATGAAAAGAGTGTCTCTGAAAAACTGACCCCCATCTAGCACAACAAATGGCAAGGCATTCGTAATACCTAATAAGAAATTAAGCCAGAATAACCAGTAGAGTGTGTTAAGGACCCCCCAGAAGACAAGGGGTGAGAAAGGAACACTGAAAAGTGCTGCGACTCCAGATGGTACTGGTGAAAGTCCCTCAAATGGGAGACCGAGATATCCAAGGAAGTTTGAAACCGGGTTCTTTACTATAATTCCACCAGTGATAATGGGCGCCAAATCCGATATTGGTATGGTCCCAAGCCCAGCAAAATCCACAGTTACTCCTATAAAACTTTCATTCTTGTAAGATGCCTTGTTTGCAGAAGGATCATATTTGGCATAGTAAGAATATTTCGAAACAGTGCCAATAGTTGCATTCTTTACGACAAATCCAGTTGCGGAATTTGCAGGAAATATTTCTTCTGATATGTTAACAGGTGAACCAGGTGAAACAGAGTCCAGAATAGAATTCAATTGGGTGTCATTGTTTATAGTAGTATTATTAACAGTGAGTATTATCCCTCCTGGTGTCAAATTATTGTATGCAGGATAACCCTGAATAGTTGAGATAATCATTATGCCGGCAGCTAACGTAGTGTTATTCTCTTTCCCATGGTCAAAATAGGTGACATTGTATAATTTTCCCGGCATCAAGGTAGAATTTGTTGCAAGAGTATTAATTTTGGACCCGCTATAATTTCCAAATTTTATTATCTCTGATCCTGTAGGAACAGTAATATGTTTGGAGCCGGATTCTTCCAGATAAGCACCATTATGTATGGGATGAACGGACGGCCCCATAAGGAAAATTATAGCTAAAATCGCAACGACGCCTATTACTATATTTATACCGGGTCCAGCAGCCACGATCCTTCTCCTTACAACAGGGTCCGCTTTTACCATTTCGTCTTCATCTGGCTCCACAAATGCCCCTATGGGTATTATAAAAAAGAGAGCTCCAACAGATTTTACTTTAATTCCGTGTTTTCTTGCTACTATACCATGAAATACTTCATGAATAACAACAGAAAATATGAGGGCAGCAGCACCATAACCAATGGGGATTACCGGGTTGATTCCCGGAAGACCTATCAGCTCTGTTACAGGTAATGCCGCACTTGATATACCGGACTTTAGCTCAAGGATTCCAAGAATAATGCCGTAGCTTAGCATTGCAATTGCAATTATTGCACTTACTATAACTATGACAACTGATACTCTTGAAAATCCCTTTCCAGGGAATCTCCTTGAAGCACGATCAAGGAGTCCTCTGTTCGTCGTAATCTTTACCATGAGGGCAGGGCCATATGGAGAAAAATTTCTGCTTTTTCTAATGGCAGGTGCAAAATAATAAATCAAAGCGATCCAAATGATCACTGCAAAAAGAACTATTATTAAATCGGATATCAACAGTCCTCCTAAATGAATTTTGATTAATACATTTTTCCAAGCATAAGCATCATGACTGTGATATTTACAAAACGACGAATTAAAAAAACGAAATTTTAACCAATAAACGAACTTAGATTTTAGTCACAGAAATCCTTAAATATATTTCAACAATAGAAAGTATATGAAAGTAACAATATCTCATATTAAAGCGGACATTGGAAGTTTGCCAGGTCATACAACTGTATTTGCACCAGTTGTCGAAGAAGTCGGTTCATACGTCAAAAAGAATGGTGAAAACATCATTTCAGATTTCCATATTTCAAGTGTCGGGGACGACATTCAGATAACAATGGTTCACAACATGGGTATTGACTCTCCTGAAGTACATGAACTCGCATGGAATGCTTTTAAGGCTGGTACTGCAGTAGCTAAGAAATACGGGCTTTATGGGGCAGGCCAGGATCTTCTGAAGGACTCTTTTTCAGGCAACATCAAAGGAATGGGGCCGGGGATAGCTGAAATGGAGATTACCCCTAGGAAATCGGAACCTTTTATCGTCTACATGATGGACAAAACTGAGCCGGGGGCTTTCAATTTCCCAATTTTCAAGATGTTTGCTGATCCTTATAATACTCCTGGATTAGTTATTGATACAAATATGCACGATGGGTTTAGGTTTGAGGTGTGGGACATAGTTGAGGCTAAAAAGATTTATCTGGACTGTCCGGAACATATGTATGACCTGCTGGGGTTAATAGGTTCTAAGAGCAGATACGTAATTAAGAGGGTCTACACAAAGAAGAGTCATGAGAAACTTCCAGATGAGAATGTTGCAGTCATAAGTACTGACAAACTTTCTTTCATCGCAGGTGAATATGTTGGCAAAGATGATCCAGCGGGAA
>JAJZZQ010000091.1 GCA_021797525.1 Thermoplasmata archaeon
TGCCAGTTTAAGCTGCCTCTCTATTTTCTCCTCCATGCTGTCTATGGTCTTGTAAGAACAGGTGGTCACTCCCTGATTAATGTTTGAGCAGGAAGTCGAGAATCCAGTTCCCATTATGGTACCTGTCATGCTGAATCTCTTACCCATTGTCATCATCATTTCCTCAAGGTCAACGGGAGATGCTCCGATACTGGCCTTTTCGTAAAACTCCAGCGGATAATCCCATACGGTGTCTACATTCATAGCCTCCTTGTCAACCTCCTCCGGATTCAGCTGTACAGTCAGAACTAGAGGAGCATCCATAAGGCCCCCTCTGGTTGATGGGAGGAATTTCTTGGAGAAGTTAAGCAGTCCATCCATGAGGAGCATTATGCTATCCTCGTCACCGTCACAGTTCCTTCTTTTTGCTGCGTGGTAGAATGGATGTGCATAACATCCGCTAACATTGCTGAATCCTATGATCCGCCCCACTATTCCTCCAGATGTGTGTGGAGCCAGACCTATTACAAGATGACCTATAAGGTCTTCTGGCTTCTGGCACATATAGAATGGCGACATCCCATAATACTTTGTCAGGAGGTCGTCCACGAAGGACGCAACTTTCAGCAGATATTCCGCAGATCTGTATGGTATTATGATGTCCTGCGGCAGTATCTCGTTAACCTCTGTTTCATCATAACCCAGAGAGACAAATATTGCTGAATCAACCATAAGCTCGTCTTTTTTGAAGTGTGTAATGGGTATATCTGACATATCATATCTGCATGTTCCATCCTTGTTTATGGAGATGTCATGAAGTGCCCTGAGTATTCCTTTCTCAATGGGTTCAGCTGCCTTGGAACTGGACATAAGCTTTTTGACACCTTTTATTTCCAGTTTATCCGGAATAGTTACGCCCATTCTCTCCTCAGCCCTCTGGAGAATTCCATGGAGATCAACCCTTGATTTTTTCACATTCCCGGTTGCCTCCGTGGAAGACCCGCAATTCGGGCATACAGGTTGCGGAGACTCACTACGGCATTCCATGCAACTTCTCATTTCCATTTCAATCTCAATTGAACTGGTGGAACTTGAGCCTGCGCTCCTTATTGATCTCCTTGTTGAGCCGTAGGACTCCACCGGGAATAGAACATGCACCTTTGGTTTCATCTTCCTGTCGCCGGCCTTTTCAGGCCTTCCCAGTCTGGCCCCGACCCTGGTAGGGGATCTTGGTAGAATTTTCAGCCCTGAAAGTCTGGATACCAGGGACATTGAATCACACTCCACTTCCGGAGCACTAACATTTTCCCTGACAATTCCCCCATCTTCGTAAAGTCCGAGGGATCTCAGAAGGCAGAGATATTCTGGCAATCCAATCTCAGTACCTAAAGATTTGAATGGTATACCAAGCCTCACAAGTTGCCATGAAAGTGATGTGTCAGCAAGCAGAACCCCGTCATCAACCCTGCATTTCATTAGCTGGGATCTTAAAGAAAGTATCTCAGAAACCTGAAGATCATGCCAGAAATAATCATATCTCGGGTATAATGGTATTCCGTATTTCTCCGATATGGATATTGCTTCGCGCTCATCTGGGACTCGTAATAAAAGATCTTCAGGAACCTCTGCTGCTAAAGCATACTGCCTCCACCAGTCATGGTTGAAAGAACCGGGGACAAGTTTGTGGTTATTCTCCAGAAAATCACCATAGGCAATAAGTATCTCACCCATGTCCGTTATCATTGAGATCTTTCCGGAAACTTCCCTTGCAGTTTTTTCATTCTCAACCCTGATATGGGAGCCGTCATCCAGTAGAACCATCGGGCCGTCAATCCCGTCGCATGGAGTAACCGCAGCTGCTTTACCCGGTAGTTCGACTTTTATCTGTGCCCCAGTGGCTATGAATTCGTCAGCAACAATCATGGTGGAAGGGCTGATTCCTGCTGCGGCCAGGCCTGTCAGTCGCGATCTGCCATATCTGAGCCTGAATCCACCAGGCCTGTTTGGATGACCAAAAACCGGCCTCCCGGCAACAAGATCCTTTAGAAATTTCTCCGATTTGCCAGTATCTTTCTCGGATTTCTGTTCTGAACCCTCCGAGCTGGAGCTCCCTGACAGGAAATCCCACTCCTTGATGCCAAGTTTTGATGTATGTTTCAGAACTTTCTTGGATTTCTGAAGAAGGCCCTCGCACAGGACAAGACACATCCCTCCCCTTATTCTGTTGGTTGATACCCTTTCCATGTCCCTGTGACCTGAAACCTCCTCTTCCTCGCTTCCCTCACCGTCTATGCAGACCGGAAGATTCCTGACAACTCTTCTTATCTCCTCCGGAGATGGCAGATACTGTAAATGCTTCAGCCGGTTATAACTCTGTATCTCCTCAATGTACCGCTCGATCTCATCGTCAGTTGCGATGTAAGAACCTATTCCCAGGTCCCTTCTTACTATGTCGGAAATAAGCACGCTAAGGGCCTGGGCTGTTCCTCCAGCTCCCCTTATCGGCCCGGAGTAGACAATGGAAACATAATCTGTTCCGTTTGAGTTTGCCGCTATCTCGACTGTGGCTATCCCTTCAAGGGGCGCAACCAGTATGCCTTCTGTAAGTATTGCAAGACCCACCCTTACAGCTTTTTCAACCGCCACCTTTTTGCCTTCACCTGAATACATGCCGGCCACTCTGCGTGAGATGGCAATGGAGATTTCCTCCCGGCTCATTGTTTTTGCCAGTTGCCTGATTTCAGATGCAATGCCCTTTATTCCTATAAGTTCCTCAATTCTGTCTGCCATATCCGATGCAAGGGGCATTTCAACCTCATTTGAAACATCAAGGCCCTTTTCTCTTGCTTTCCTTGCTATCTCGTAAGATTCACGGACACGATCCCATAGCATCTTTCTGTAACTTTCAAGGCTGATCCTTTCAGGCATTTAAGGCATCTCCGCATCAGATTGCAGCTTCTACGAAGTTTTCCCTGTATCTGAGCGCTGATCTAACGAGGAATTCATGCACAATTGAAGGCTTAAGTGGTCTTGAAAGAAATTCGCTGTGGTATTGTACTGCAATCATACCTGGGTTTGAAGGCATTTCTGCAATTTCCATCCTTACCCTGTCCTCATCTGTCCCTGAAAAAATCATTCCAGCCTTTTCGAACTTCTCGATATATGCAGGATTTACCTCATATCTGTGCCTGTGTCTCTCATATACCTCACTTTTCCCATAAAGCTCCATTGCGAGTGATCCCTCTCGGATAATTACCTTCTTTGAACCCAGCCTCATTGTTCCTCCCTTATCGTTGACCCCCATCTGTTCCGGAAGAAGATCTATAACAGGGTAGGGTGTTTTCGGATCGAATTCTGTGCTGCTGGCATTCCCCATTCCGAGTACATTCCTGGCAAATTCAACCACGGCAACCTGGAATCCAAGGCATATACCCAGATATGGAAGCTCCCTTTCCCTGGCAAACTGGGCTGCCTTGAGTTTACCTTCGAATCCGCGATAGCCAAATCCTCCCGGAACTATTATGCCATGAACGTCATCAAGCACTGACATGTTAGAAAGGAGATCATCGGAATTTATCCATTTTATGTCCACTGCAATTCCTGTTTTTCCGGTTATATGGGAAAATGCCTCCTTATGGCTTATATAAGCATCCTGAAGTTCTACATATTTGCCCACCAGAGCTATGGTCACTCTTTTGGAAGGGCGGATAAGGTTCTGTTTGTATTCTGCCCATATATCACTGTACTCCCCTTCCACAAGCCCTAGCTTTGAAATGATGAACCTGTCAATTCCCTGCTTCCTGAGTAGATCCGGAACAAGATACACATTTGGAACATCAGTTACACTAACCACTCCCTCTTCATTTACATCAGTGAAAAGTGAAATCCTTCTCACTGAATCTGGTGAAAGCCTGTTTTTTGACCGGCAGAATATAACATCTGGCTGTATACCAATCTCCCTGAGGGCCTTTACGCTGTGCTGTGTAGGCTTTGTTTTCTGCTCCATATTGCCGCCAACCTCTGGAACCAGAGTTACGTGGCAGAATAGCATGCTCTCTGTATCTTTCTCCCTGTTAAGTTCCCTTAGGGCCTCGAGGAAGGGCATGCTTTCAATGTCTCCCACAGTGCCTCCTACCTCTATAAGTGCAACGTCTGCACCGGAACTGTTGCCTATCTCCCTGATCCTCCTCTTGATCTCGTTCGTTATGTGAGGTATTATCTGAACGGTACTCCCGAGATATTCTCCCCTTCTCTCCCTCTCGATAACCTCCTTGTAAATCTTTCCAGTAGTTATATTGTTCCTTCCACTAAGGTTTGTGTCCATGAAACGCTCATAATTGCCAAGATCCAGGTCAACCTCACTTCCGTCATCAAGAACAAAAACCTCTCCATGCTGGTATGGATTCATGGTTCCTGCATCATAGTTTAGATATGGGTCTATTTTCAGTGCAGTTACCTTAACACCATGACATTTCAGAAGGTAAGACAGGCTTGAGGTCAGGGTGCCTTTTCCTAAGCCGGAAATCACACCACCTGTGATTACAACGTATCGCATTATAAGTTAGAGAAACTCAGCATAATAATTTTTTGCAGTTTAAATAGCCCTTGTAAGATTTTCATCTCCTCCTTTAAGTTACATCATGGTTAAATTTCCATTACTATTCCCATTTCGATGAAATTCTCTCCTGAGACATATCCGGCAGTCCGGAAGCGGCCTCAGGTACTTTTCTACTACATGCACCAGGATGACCCAAGGAAAAGCACCATGAAAAAACTTGAAAGGTTTGGGCTGGCAAAGTCCGTTCCCCTTGGTAAACTGAACAGGGCAGTTACATTGACGCATGATTCGGAAAGAGTTCTGCTTCCATTGTTCAGTGAAGATGTGGCCATTCACGGTATTGGAGTTCTGGAGGGTTCATGGAACAGACCAGAAACTCTTTCCGCCATTAGAATGAAAAAGGGGGTTAAGCTTCCAACACTTCTGGCTGCCAACCCTGTCAACTACGGAAAACCGCTCAGGCTATCATCCGTGGAAGCAGTTGCTGCAGCCCTGTTTATTACTGGGTTTCAGGATTTCGGGGCAGAGTTGCTGGGCAAATTCACCTGGGGACACGTATTCTATGACCTTAACAGAGAACCTTTGCTTGAATATTCCAGATGCAGAAGTGATGCGGAGTTGAGGGAGGCAGAGGAACAGTTTTTTTAAACCTGTACCCATTTCTTTCCATCAATGCGGCATATACCTGAAGCGTATTCGCCAAAAATTTCAAAAATTTTGTTCCTGAACTGTTGCGGGATCTTGCTTCCTGCAAAATCCTCTTCAGGCAGGATGTGAATCATATCCACATGGCTTCTTATTCCACTGCCTTCGCCTCTTATTCTCTTTTTCATTAGTATGAGTTCATCAGGGTCCAGCCTCATTCTTGTTCTTTCTAAACGCTCTTCAAGGAGGGAAATTGAATCTTTTGTGTAACCGGCCTCCATCGGATCGCCTCCTGCAGCGATGATGAACAGAAGTATTCCAAGGCATTTTGAACACTTCCCGCAGGGAACAATCCTGCCTTCAATGTTACGACATGAGTGACAGGATCGCTGTGTCCGGAAAAGTTCCGGGTATCTCTTTATAATTATTTTTTCTTCCAGGGATCCGTTAATTGGATAAACTGCCGACCAGACAGCCATATCAAGGCCGGTGCTCTTTAAATATTTTGTAAATGAAAGGTTAAAATCCGAAGTCTGATCGTAAATTCCATAATAGTGCTTCAGGCCTTTGAAGTCAGAAAACTCCAGTGGATCATCAAATTCATCGCCCATAACAACATTGCCCACCTTATGTTTAATTAGCAGCGGTATAGAGGCGAAGATATATACCGGGAATATGAAGAGCTGGACCGGGTAGTCATCGGCCCATTTTTCCGAGACTTTTCTGTTTAGGGGTTTAAGCCTGTCAAGGGAGAAATGGTAGAATCTGTCAACATTTGTCCATATTTTTTCCACATGCCTTCCCGTGGATGTGAAAAAATCAAAGGATGTTTTTGCAGTGTTCCAGTGGCCACCGGATTCATTTATGAACACGTGGTGGACATTTGCACCAATCTCTGAGAGTATTCCGGAAGTCAGGAGGCTTTCCTTCCCTCCTGATGAGAGAATGGCCGCAGAGTTTTGATCCATAGTTGTACCATTTACCCCGCTTATGATATGTGGGGTAACAATCTCCGTGCAGCCTGTAGAATTTTCTTCAGTTATCTCAGAATCATCCGGGAGGTATTCTCTCAGGAAGAATTCATGCCTTCTGATGCACAGCCTGTTCACAAAGACTTCCCTGTTGTTTATCTTTACCCATTCACTGATTATTTCACGGTCCTGTGGCCTCACTGGAAAATTTAGAGTGAGTCTCTTGGAGAAAAGGGTAAAGTTGATTGCAGGCATGGTTAGCACCAGTCCTGCAAGATTCTCATCAACATTTATGTCTTCAAAGTAGGTGAATATAAGCTTGAATGAATGCGGGCCATCTTCATCTTCGATTACTATGTTGCCAGATATTCTCCTTTTCTCAATACTTTCTACCTTTACAGAAATATTGCTAAAAGTGGAAATTCTGTCTAGAAACTCGCCTTTCATTGCATTGCAACTTCCCGAATAGTCCTTGAAACCCTGTCAACATCATCCGAGAGCGGATCGAAGGCGGGGATTCCATACCGGGATTCCAGATCACCCACTGCCTCCCTTACTTCCTCTTCAGTCATATTCTCCTTGTTTATCGATATGGCTATTACCGGAGATCCGGAGAGAAGCTCCAGTATTTTAATATATTTTTCAAGCGGCGGGATCCTGAAATCCTCGAACCCATCGAAGAATTTCCTCTTCGGAGCATGTTGCAATATTATTCCTGTTGGGCGGCATGCACCAATTATCTCAAAGCTTCCGGGATACGCAGGATGAAGAACAGAACCCTGCCCTTCAATAAACATGATATCCGGGGATTCCATATCCCAGGCTTTCAGTGTGTTCCATTCAAGATTTCCAGGAATAAAATCATTTATCATGGAGTCCACGACAACAGTGTGCTCTATACCCTGCATCCATGCAGTCTGGCCCGTCCCAATCATGCATGATTTATCTCCTGCCTTTCGCATGCTGTTTGTCAGAACAACAGTTGTTGTCCTCTTTCCGATAGCACTGTCAGTTCCAAGAACGGCAATCCTTGCCGATTTAACCTCCCTGATCCTTCCGGTGAAGGGCATCTTCATGTCCCTGAACATCTTCCTAACATCAACAATCCTGACGCCGTGTTTGCGTGCAAGTTCATAGAACTCTGGATCGTCTGATATGAATTCATGCAATCCACTGACAACATTCAACCCCTCATGCAGGGCTTCTGATATGACACCCCTGTATTCAGCCGGAAGATAGCCTCCGTCTGTAGCAATTCCAACAACGAGAGTGCTCACACCGTACCTGATTGAATCGGCGAGGTTTGAAACTACAGGGATTCCCCTGTTCTTGCCTTCAACGACCATACCGGCATCATTGCCAGCTTTCTTTGAATCTATGACAGCTTTCACATTGTATCTTTTGGTGTACCTTACAAGACCATTGGCTGTTTTTCCATATGTGCTTCCCAGGACACCCTCCGCAAGTACTACTGCATTGTCCATTTTCTTGACCTGCCTGTTATCACTACCACTATATCTTTCTCTGAATCTGCATTTCTGGGTACAACCATGTCTGCAGCGGCCAGAGCCGAAGCTGATGCCGGCAGGACTGAAAG
The DNA here is from genome assembly GCA_021797525.1 of Thermoplasmata archaeon. The sequence continues at coordinate 7,751 of JAJZZQ010000091.1, forward strand.
CATCTCTGTTTTTTCAAGAAGATTGGCATATCTGATCATCTCGAAATCTGAGACGTACTCTGCAACACCCCTGGACTCGTAGATTGAGTCCAGTGCCCTTTGGCCATCGTATGAACGGTATGCGACAAGGGGTTCTGATTCAGGAGTTTCAACAGTTGATGAGGGGTCCAGTTCCATAATCGTCCTCTTTCCTGACTTCCAGGACTCCACTACAGGATTTCCATTGGGGGTGCTGGATCCTATGAATACAGGAATTTTTTTTATCACCCCCCTGGCCCTCATGTTCCTGAAACCGTTATATATACCTGCCAGTGTTGTTCCGTTTCCCACTGGAACGGCAACATAGGCAGGGCTTCTGCCCAGCTGAGAAACTATCTCATAGGCAATCGAGCTGTACCCGATAAAGTCAACCTCGGAATTTTCCGAACCTGGGCTTGAATCGTACCAGGACTCTTCTCTGGAGCGGCCCCTCATCATTTCAACCAGATCTTCATACCGGGACTCTACCTTCATAATCGTGGCCCCGTTGGCCTCCATCTCTGGATTTCTTTCTCCGGAATACTGCTCTGGCACCGCGATAACAGACTTCAATCCATATATATTGGCAAAATGAGATATGGATGCTCCATAATTACCGCATGTGGCAAGGGAAATTGTATCATAGCCAAGATCCTTTGCTCTTATGACATGATGCTTTGATATCCGGTCTTTCTGTGTACCTGTTATACCAGCCCCTTCGAACTTTATAAAAATCTTCTTGAGCCGGAGGGTTCTTTCCAGATTCTTTGCTCTGAAAAAAGGTGTCTTATCAGGTGGTTCTTCCTCTCCCTCCATCTCTTCCATTGTTTTCACTCAGGCTTAAGCCTGATTGATCGCTGATAACACTCAT